>JBGSKB010000249.1:0-8474 GCA_041741395.1 Melioribacteraceae bacterium | reverse complement strand
AGCATTGCAAAATCTTCTTGAGTAAATCCCCGTAATTCCAAAACTGCAATTGAAATTGCATCCCCAATAACTAAAGCAGTAGTTGTTGATGATGTTGGTGCAAGATCATAAGGACAAGCTTCTTCTTTTACACTTCCATCAATTATAATATCACATTCTTTTGAAATTAATGAATTTGTTTTTCCCAATATTCCAATAATTTTTACTTCTAATCTCTTAAACATTAAAACCAGATTGAGAAGTTCTTCGGTTGCGCCGCTTTTAGATATTATAATTGCAACGTCACCTTTTCTAACCATTCCTAAATCGCCGTGAAGTGCATCAGTTGGATGTAAATAAAATGCGGCTGTTCCGGTTGAATTAAATGTTGCAACTATTTTTCTTGCAATTAATCCGGATTTCCCCATTCCGGTAAAGATTATTCTTCCGGAAGAATTATAGATTAATTTCACAGCATCAATGAAAGAATTGTTTAATCGGGAATTTAACTCAACAATTGAATTAAGTTCAATTTCAATTACTTTTTTACCTTTATCTAAAATATTTTGGTCAGTCATTTAATAACCTTTTACAACTTTATCAATTGCAATTACATTTTTAAGAAGTGGTTCTAATTTATCAATATGTAATTGACTTCCGGCATCACTTAAAGCATTTTGCGGATCCGGATGAACTTCTAAAAATAATGCATTAATTCCAATAGCTGCAGCAGCTTTACTTAATGGTTCAATAAATTGCGGCTGCCCGTCAGTAACATTTGAATTGCTTGGCATTTGTACCGAATGAGTTGCATCCATTACAATTGGATATCCGAATTCTTTCATAATTACTAATGAACGCATATCAACTACTAAATTGTGATAGCCAAAAGTAGTTCCTCTTTCAGTTAGGAAAATATTTTTATTTCCGGCGCTTTCTATTTTATTAATTGCATGCATGATATCTTCGGGTGCCAAGAATTGTCCCTTTTTAACATTAACAATTTTTTTACTTTTTCCAGCGGCAATTAATAAATCTGTTTGTCGACATAAAAATGCCGGAATTTGTAAAATGTCAACTACTTCAGAAACTTCAGATATATCTTTTTCAGTGTGTACATCTGTTAGAATTGGAACATTTAATTTTTGTTTTATATCATTTAGAATATTTAAAGCTTCTTTCAATTCTAATCCGGTAAATGAGTTTAAGCTTGTTCTGTTTGCTTTCTTAAAACTTGATTTAAAAATGAAAGGTATTCTTAGTTTTTTTGAAATATCAAAAATTCTTTCAGCAGTATAAAAAGTAATTTCTCTGTTTTCAATTACACAAGGTCCGGCAATTAAAACGAGAGGTAAATTTTCACCGATTTTTATTTCACCAATTTCAACAATCATTTTTCTTCTTCAAACAAATTATCTTGTTTAATATTTTTTTTAGATTTGTTAAATCTTATATAAGCTAAATCTGTTGCTTCTCTTCCTCTTGGTGTGCGTTGAATAAATCCTTGCTGAATTAAAAAAGGTTCGTAAACTTCTTCAAGCGTTCCGGGATCTTCATTTACGGAAACTGCTAAAGTATTTAATCCAACCGGTCCGCCTTTAAATTTTTCTATAATAGTTAATATTATTGCTTTGTCCATTTCATCAAGTCCAAAATTATCAACTTCCAAAGCTTTCAAAGCTTTTTTTGCGATACTTAAATCAATTTTATTCAAATTTTCATAATCGGCAAAATCCCGTGTTCTTCTTAGCAGACGATTTGCAATTCTTGGTGTTCCTCTTGATCTTTTCGAAATTTCTTCCGCTGCATTTTCATCGATTGAAACATTTAAAATTTTTGATGAACGCTTAATTATTTCACAAAGCAATTCACTTTCATAGTAATCCAATCTTGATTTTATTCCAAATCTGTCCCGTAATGGAGCCGTTAAAAGTCCAGCTCTTGTCGTTGCACCGACTAAAGTATATTTTGGTAATTTAATTTGAACAGTTCTTGCGCTTGGTCCGCTGTCAATCATAATATCGATTTTATAATCTTCCATTGCAGAATACAAATATTCTTCAACAACTGAACTTAGCCGATGAATTTCATCAATAAATAAAACAGAATTTTCTTCAAGGTTGGTTAAGAGTCCGGCTAAATCTCCGGGTTTTTCAAGTACCGGTCCGGAAGTTGTTTTTAATTTTACACCCAACTCGTTTGCAATAATATTTGCTAAAGTTGTTTTTCCTAATCCGGGAGGTCCGGTTAATAATACGTGATCTAAACTTTCATTTCTTTTTTTTGCAGCGCCAATAAATACTTTTAAATTATCAGTAATTTTTTTTTGTCCGGTAAAATCCGAAAATACTTTTGGTCTTATTGTTTGTTCAAAATTTATTTCATCTTCCGAAAGCACTGGATTTGTATTTTCTGATTCTCTCATTTTATACCGCTTTAGCTTTTTTAAACATTAATTTATTTTTCCAGTAATTACTAATTCTATCCGAATACAAAACTAACAAAAGCATCAATCCTAACATAACTATTGCAACAATAATAGTTTGATAACTGGTTAGAGTTTTTCCCCAGAATTTATTAAATCCCGGAAAAAGTGCGCAACCATATAAAATAATTACATGGGCTACATAAAGCATTAATGTTTTCTTTCCGGTATCAGAAATCATTTTGGGAATGTGATTGAAATTTCTTGCAGTAAATGCCATTAAACTATTTGCAATAATTACATATCCTAATCTGGCAATAATTAATGAGTTTGCATATAACCAATCAGAAATATTTTCTGGGAGCAAATGACTAAAAGCATAAATAACTAAATAAAATCCCACCAGCGAACTACCAATTGTAAATAGAAAAATTGAGAATCTCTTCTTAAAATAAATTCCTTCATTTTTGCTAAGATAATTTCCAAGCATTGCCCCGGCTAAAACATAAATTATCCAAGGAAATATTGGAAACAATGAACCGTTTTTCTCAAAAAAATAACCGGATAATATTTGAGGTAAATAATTATCCCAATTAATTTTTGCAATATATGGACTAACAATAAATGATATAAGAATTGAAAAACCTATTGCAAATTGAAAATTTAGTTTAAGATTTTTAGAAATGAATAAAATTGCAACAATAGATAATAATCCAATTCCAATTAAATGCAATGCATCAACTGTTAAAAATATATCCCACTGAGTTTTACTAACTGATGCAATATCAAAAATTCTATGAGTTGGAAATCTTAGTAAATATCCAATTGCAATAAGTGTAAACCCTCTTTTAATTCCTTTTATAATTCTTGGATTTGAAAAAAAATCGTAGTTATCCGGTTTTAATAAATACGTAAAAATTAATCCCGAAGAAAACATAAAAATAGGAGCTGTAAATCCTCGCATTGTTAACCAAAAATTATAAGCAACGGATTCAGTATTTCTATATTCATCAGAAAGAAATGTATCAGTTGTGTGCCCTTGGATCATCATAATAACGGCAAGTGCGCGCATTAAATCAATGAATACAATTCTTTTTTTAGATTTTGATTTCATAAATTTATTCAATCAATATTTCGCAAAGATAATCAAAATGTGAAGATTATAAAAACCAGTGTTTTTTCTTGCGATCAGATAGGGATTAAAAACCATACAAAATATTAGTAAATACTTCTTGGATTTTCTTTTACCCATTTTTTGAGAAATGAGACTACTTCAATTGTTGAAGCACCGGGAGTAAACAATTCACCCACTCCCATTTTTTTTAGCTTTTGCAAATCTTCACCCGGAATAATTCCGCCGCCAAAAAGTAAAACATCATTTATTTCATTTTTTTTCATTTCTTCTAAAATTCTTGGGAAAACTGTCATGTGTGCACCGGATAAAATACTTATTCCAATTGCATCAACATCTTCTTGAATTGCAGCACTCACAATCATTTCCGGAGTTTGACGCAATCCTAAATAAATAACTTCCATTCCGGCATCGCGCAAAGCTGCAGCAATTACTTTTGCACCTCTGTCATGTCCATCCAATCCAGCTTTTGCAATTAGAACTCTTATTTTTTTTTCCATTAATTACCCAAGATTTTAAACTAAATAATTTTTCCTTTTTGGAAAAACCCCAAAAATCCCACCCGTATGAAGAAAAATAATTCTACTACTTTTATTAGAATTTAGAAAATTTTCATTGTAAGCATAAAAAGCTTTTCCGGTATAAGTCGGATCTAATAATATTCCGGTTTGACTAAAAAAGTCTTTGAATAAATTAATTTTATTAGGAGAAATATTTTTGTAGCCTTCTTTAGAATAATTGTCCAAAATTTCCAAATTATTGAAGTTCGGTTTAACATTCAGATCAAATTCATTAATATTTTTTTTAGCCAACTCAATTATATCTTCTCTAACAATTTCTTTTTTATCAATTACGCTTATTCCAAAAATTTTAAAATTTAATCCCAACAAAGCTTGTCCGACTAAAATTCCGGCTGCTGTTCCGCTGCTTCCGGTTGCTGTTACAATTCCATTAAACTTTTTTAAATTGGTTTGCTCTGAAAGTTCTTTAACAAAATTTATATATCCCCAAATTCCCAAAGGTGAAGATCCGCCAGAAGGAATTATATAAGTATTTAATTTTTTTTTCAATAATTCTTTTTGATCTTGCAGCATTACATCATCAACAAATTTATACTCTTTCTTTGTTAGAAATTTTATTTCGGCTCCTATAAATTTATCCAAGAACAAATTTCCATCCGGATTTTGATTTGAATTTCCCCACAGAAATAATTTTGATTTTATTCCCAATGAAGCTGCTGCAATACATGTAGCTCTTGCGTGGTTTGATTGATCACCGCCTCGTGTAAAAACGTAATCTGCTTTTTTAGCTTTTGCATCGTAAAGTAAATATTCTAATTTTCTAACTTTATTTCCGGTTAATTCAACTCCGGTTAAATCATCTCTTTTGATAAAAAACTTACATCCATTAAATTCAATTTGAGTAAACGGAGTTGGAATATTTGCTAATGAAATTTTCTTTGGAATTTTCATTTATAAATTCTCTTGCATACGTTGATAATATAATTTTGCCATATCTAAATCATCTTCAGTATCTACAGAAATACTTTCGTGATCTGTTACAACAACTTTAATTCTCATTTGATTTTCAAGCATTCGCAACTGTTCAAGCTTTTCAAATTTCTCAAGATCAGTTTGTTTCAGAGTTGTAAATTCCAATAATTTATCTTTTCTGTAAACATACAAACCAATATGTTTATAAATATCCGCAACACGTATTTTTTGCTTGTCTGAAATTGCTTCTCTAACATAAGGAATTGGCGAACGAGAAAAATATAATGCGTAGTTGTTGTAATCAAAAACAACTTTAACAATATTCGGCGAATTTAATTCATCAACAGTTGTAATTCTTTTGGCTAATGTTGAAACAGAAACTGTTTTATCAAAAAGCAAAGGTTCTATTGCTTCATCAATCATTTTCCCCGGAATGAAAGGTTCGTCGCCTTGAATATTAACGATAATTTCCGCAGTGAATAATTTTTTTGCAACGTATGCAATTCTATCAGAACCGGTCTCCAAATCTTTTGGAGTCATTTCAACTTGAGCGCCAAATTTTTTTGCCGCATTATAAACTCTTTCATCATCAACAGCAATTACAACATCGGAAAGTAATTTTGATTTTTTCGCACTTTCGTAAGTGTGCTGCAGCATTGGCTTTCCGCCAATTAGTTTTAACGGTTTTCCTTGTAATCTTGTTGATGCAAAGCGGGCCGGTATAATTCCAACAATCATTTTATATTTTATTTATTTTGACTTATCACTTTTGGAACTTTAAAATGCTCATTTGTTTTATCTGGCGCATTCTTTAAAGCATCTTCTCTATTTGTACTTTCCTTCAAAATATCTTCCCTAAAAATATTTGAATTTTCAATTGGATGTGAAAGTGGTTTTACATTTTCTGTATTTAATTCATTTAACTTTTCTACATAATTTAAAATTTGATTCATCTCATTTGTGTAATTCCCGATTTCTTCTTCGGTAAATTCTAATCTTGCGAGCTCGGCAATTTTTTTTACATCTTTATTTGTTACTGACATTTCTACTCTTTATAATTTAATTGATTCAATAAAAGCTATTCTTTTTTTAATTGATAGATGACTGTAAAAAAACCATTCAACAAAAGGATGCGGTTCTTTATCACCTAAATTTTGCTCTGTTAATTTATCTAAAGTTTTAATAAAAATATCTTTTTTATTTGTACTTCTAATTGCATATTCATCAGCTTCATGTTCATATTTTCTTGATAATAAATTTGTAAGCGGAGTTTGAATTAATCCAATCAACATTCCCCAAAGTGATAAAATTGGAAGTGTCGCAATTTGTGTAATATTGTTAAATCCAAACCAGCTTAATGAATTTGAGTATAACACTGAAAGTAAATAAAGTGTTAAAAAACTTGAAATTGTACCAATTATTATATTTTTAATTATGTGTTTGTGTTTATAATGACCCAACTCATGAGCAATTACAGTTTCAATTTCATCATTGGAAAATTCATTTGTCAGCGTATCACCTAAAAGAATTTTTTTTGTTTTTCCTAATCCCGTAAATGCAGCATTTGCTTTTTTTGTGTTTTTGCTCATGTTGAATTTAAAAATGTTTTCAACTTTTAAATTAACATTTTCTGAAAGTTTAAAAATCCTATTTCGTAAATCTTCATCTTCTATTGGAGAAATTTTATAAAAAATTGGAAGAATTATAATTGGAACTATTTTTGCTAAAATTACGGAAACAAAAAACAATAATATTGCGAAAGGCAGCCACCACATTTCTTGGTAAGATTCAAGAACGAAATAGAAAATTAAAAGTAATGGAATTCCAATTACTCCGCCAACCAAAGTTGCTTTTACATTTTCCCAAATCCATGCAAAAAATGTTTGATTTGATAATTTATATTTATGTTCAAGTAAAAAGTCGGTGTAAAAATTAATTGGGAAAAATAGAATTGAAATTGCAGCTCCGCTTACAATTACGTAAAAAATCAGAATTAGATATTTAGATTCAAATAATGTTTTTCCATAGATTTCTAATTTTTCACTTAATCCGGTAAGAAGGAAAAATATAATTAGGATGAAAGTTAGAATCGATTCCGCAATTCCAAAACCGAGTTTTATATTGTTGTATTTTTTCGAATCCATAAAGAATGTAATTTATTATTAAAGCAAAATTACACTTTTTTTTTGATTTGTGCTTTTTGTGATTTGATTTCTGGAAATATTAAAAACTAAATCTTTTTGTGAAAGTAATTGCTTATGAAAAGCAAATCAAGATTATGATTAAGAGCAAGAGTAAGAAAAACAATCAAC
This sequence comes from Melioribacteraceae bacterium, assembly GCA_041741395.1. Lineage (GTDB taxonomy): Bacteria > Bacteroidota > Ignavibacteria > Ignavibacteriales > Melioribacteraceae. Next base: position 1,133 of record JBGSKB010000249.1, on the reverse strand, counting down.
ATCTAATTTTAGATCTTACTCTTAATCTTGCTCTCCAACTTACTCTATTTTCAAATTTTATCTAATTCTTGATCTTACTCTTTAAAATTACATTTCCTTTTCTGCAGTTAAAATTTTACTTTTTACAAATTGGCCTTGATCAACATGTTCTTGATTAATGTAAACTATTCCATCTTCGTTATGCGGTTTTCCATAAGTACTGTGGACAGATTTCAATCCGCCAAAATATTTTCTTGCATCAGAAACGTAAACTAAATCACCCGAATTTGCGGACATTTTTTTCATATCATTTTTTGAAAAACACATTAAATCGTCGGTTGAATCAACTAACTTCCAATTTACTTTTATAATTTCGCCATCTGCATCGTTTACTTTACTGCCTTTAAACATTTCTTTTGCTTTTGCTAATCCCCAAATTGTTAATCCATCTGTATGAGTTTCTTCAGAATATTTTGAATAATAATTGGCAGAAATAACAACAAAAATCAACATTAAAAATGTTAGAAACATAAGAACTGGAAGTGATGCAACATTAAAAACAATCATAACAAAAAATGCTCCGGATAAAAATGTTAATCCGGAAACTATTGCTTTATGATTAGGATTGGTTTTAATCTTTTTAATTAACTGAACTTGTTGGTTTCTTGTAATTGTTGTAATTACTCCAACAAAAACGCAGACAAATAAATTATATAAAGCTCCAATATAAGTATAAGGATGAGCCGGATCATAAGCGGTTCCGTGAGAAAAAACCTCAATTAAAGGACGAGGATAATACATTCCTAAAACCATTAAAGAAACGCCAACTACAAAAGTTGCAATTACTGATGCGTTTGTAAATTTCTTCCAGAAAACACCTAAGAATATTGCAACAACTAAAGGAGGAGTTAATGTTGAATGAAAATAACCGTGTGCTTCATAGACGGTTGGGAATGCACTAAATGGAATTACAGCTAAAACTCCCATTATAGTAAACAAAACTGTTGCTATTCTTGCAGCAAATAATTCTTGCTTATCTTCTTCCTTAACACTTTTTACTTTTTGTGCTAACCATTTTTTCGCAGGTCTGTGAATATCATTAATGTAAATTGCTGCCGTTGCATTTAATAAGGTATCAACTGTTGACATCAAAG
>JBGSKB010000248.1:0-4218 GCA_041741395.1 Melioribacteraceae bacterium | reverse complement strand
GGATTTTAGTTTTATGCTTAATCCGGCACGAATATTATTGGAAAATCCGCCGCTTCTTCCCAAAGTATCTTGTTTGAAATTATTTGACCAATTATATGAATTTGTAAATCCAAGTGTAATATTTAAATATTTATTCAAATCCCATAATTGAGGAAGTTTTGGTTCTGTTTTAATGTTGAAACTTTGTGCGTAACTATAATCTTTTCCAAAATATTGTCCATTTAATATGTCTCTCCAAATATCACTTTCAGATCTGCCAAAATCATCAATTGCAAGTAAATGTGCAAAGGAAGATGCAACATTTACATTATATGCAACACCTAAATTTAATATTCCTCCTTCAGTAATTTTCCAATTAAAACCAAAATCTCGTTTTGCTGTAAAGTCTCTTTGTGTATTAATTGACGCACTATCTTGACGGCTTAAGCTTGATGAATTTCTTCTTGAGGCAGAAAGTCCGGTGCTAAATGTTTGAGGTGAAAAATAAATTTTTGCATTTTTATAATCTTTAAATAACTCAATAAAACTACCAATTAGAGGAATATCGGCTGCGAAAATATAATTCTCTTTACTAAAATTAAGTGCATATTTTCCGCTTCCATTCCATTGCCATCCGTTTGTAAAAATCATTTGCGGATTTCTGTTGTAAGTTTTATTAAAACTGAAAGAGAACTGAAGATTATTTATAATATCTTCAATATACCAGCTTTTACTTGGAAGTTTAAATTTTATACTAGAGAGAGACCAAGTATCAGAAATATTTAATGTTTGAGAAGTTTTCCTAATTGTTTCTTCGGCAAAATCTTCCGCTTGTTTTTCGGTTAATCCGGTTTTCTTTTGTTTTTCAGTTTCTAATTTAACTGCCTCATCAACATTAATATCTGTACCGGGCACATATAATGGTTTTGAAATAGATTCTGATCTTGCATAGTTTACACTCAAACTGCTTCCAGTTAAATTCCATGGAATAAATTTTAAAACATCCAAATTAACTGATCCGCTCCAGCTTGAGTTATCAACTCTGTTTCCAAATCGCTGACTCAATTTATGAAAATAAGGATCAGTTTTACTTGCGTTTAAACTCACTGTTAATAAATCAGCAAATTTAAATTGAGTTGATCCGCTATAAGCCCAGCCAGGCGTATCATCAGCGCCTAAAACTCTTAATTCATTTACCCATAATTCTCCGGAAACATCACCAATGGAAATTTCATTATTTCTTGGGTTTCTAATTCCAAATGAAAAATAATTAATCTTTGTTAATGATGGATTTCCTTTTACTCCATACAAATGACCGGCAAGTCCTTCAACTGTATCAGCATAAAATTCCGTATCGTCTGTTCTAACTTGTTTTATAGCAGTTAATTTATCAAAAGAAATTGAAATTTCACTCCATCCATTCTTGGCTGCTTCACCTTTTGTAACCGGTTGACGATATTCATAAAAGTTTGATGTATCAGTTCCAAATCTAAAATACATTTCTGAGCCATAATTATTTTCATCTTCATAAAATGAAATAGAACCAAGTCTATCATCTTGTTCACCACGGATAAATAATTTCATTTCTTTATAATCAAAAACATCAAGTGGTTTATATAAGTATTTTACAATTTCTCTATTATCCCCATCTTGAAGTTTGCTAATTGTCAGTTTCAAAGCTTGTTCATTTTTATAAACGACTTCTTCAGTTTGTGTTCTATCTCTTTCTCTTTGCACACCGGGTGGACTTAGATAATTAGGATCATCTTCAAAGTTGATTGTAGCAATTACTAATGTTGTATCATTTTCACTGACTTTTCCGGGAACAATAACTTTCTGCCATTGATTACCAACCAAATTCATTTCTGCAAATCTAATTCTCATCGGCTCATCAGCGCCATTTATCCAAAATCTAATTGCCTCGACTATTGTTAAAGTTGGATTTCCTATTTGGCTGGTTGCTTGTCTTAATGGAATTCTAAATTGCCGCCAATTTTTTTCACCTATACCACTTATATATGGATTATTCTGCTGAGAAGTATCAAGTGGAATTTCATAACGGAAATAACTATTTACCTTATCCACGCCATAATTTTTATTTTTAAGATCTTCTGTATCCGGTAAACGTCCCGCTTCGCTTAATCTACCATTTCCTTCGGTACCGTTAATTGTTGAATAGTCACGAGATCCAAGTGAAAATTTAAAATTATCACCGCTAGGATCACCGCTACCATCAACATCACCAAATTCTAAAAGTTCTTGTGCATCGGTTAAACCATCCAAACCGGTATCTTCATTATCTTCAAGAATATCATTATATGGTTGTTTATCTTCCGTATCAAATTCATTATTTGGAATAATATCTTCACTAATTTGACCAAGATCAATTATCATTTTTCCACCAGATAGTGGTTTTCCAACATCTACCCAAAATTCAATATATTCAATGTTTTCTTCAACTAAATTTCCGGCTGATGAAGAAAGTCCGCGCATCATTCCGCCCCAGAGTTTCGATTTATCATCAAGCTGCGGATTATAATTATAAGCACCTCTTTTATTTGGATTAAAAACATAATCCAAAACTGTTATTTGATTATCATTTCTTGCAACATCTCTTCTTCCGCCCCAAATTGTATCCACTGTAACACTTGATGGATAAATATTAAACCAATAACTTTGTGCTTTATAATTCATTATTGCAGATTTTTCTAAATTTCCTAAATTCTTTAACCCAGGTATTGAATCCGGAATACTTATATCTTTCCAACCCGTATATGAAACACCAACTGGAATAATTCTTTTTGCACCTTCAAAATCATCAATGTAGGCAATGCTCTGACTATTATCACTTTTAATTGTACTTTTTTTAGTATTTGGGTCAGGACTCATATAAGCAAATTCACCTTTAACATTAAATGATGACATTTCCTTAGTAGAAATTAAATTATTTAATCCTTTTGTAATAAATGGTAAGTCAATTCCGGTTTGAAAATCCATTCCAAAAATTGAATTATTCAAAGGTTCTTCGCCAATTCTAACTTTATCACTAAGTGTGGTTTGATTTAAATTTAAATATGAAAATCCAAATTTTGTTTTTTCACTTAAATCATAAATTCCTCGTAAACCTAAAAGTGTTTTAGAAGCAAGTTGAAATAAATCATTTTTTTCGAATGTAATTTTTAGATTTGCACCAGGCACAAGCGCATCTGCATTTCTTATTATAACTTGACCAATATTATAATCAACACTGTAATCTGTTCCGGCATCTAAAGTTCTGCCATCTAAAGTTACTTTTACTGAATTTTCTACAACGTTAAATCCAATATTATAAACAGAAGATGCTGCCGCAGAATATTCCCCGACGATAATAAATTTGTCCTGAGCTTTATCATTTTTTGCGAATGTTACAGTTGTATCATAAATTGCTTGATATGCGCGTTCTGCGCCAAAAGGGAAATCTTTTCCGAATGGCTGCAATTTTGGAAAAATAATTTCTCCGGTTTTTGTAAAAATTGTCCTGCCTTGTTCAAAATCGAAAGCTCCATCCGGACTTCCTCCACCGCTTTCATCACTTAAATCTAAACCAAATTCTTCAAGAATATTTTTCCCATCTAATTCTCTCACCGCTTCTTGTCCCGGAACTTGATAATTTATATCTAATTTAAAACCTTCCTTATTTACATCACGCCCGCCAATTGGATAAATATTTTTCAATTGTAATTTCCATGCATCTGCAAAGGTACCGCCAGGTTGAAGTTTTTCCGGCTTTACCAATTTTAAGACCAATATCGAAGAAGTATCATTTATTTCTTTAAGAAATTCTCCGTAATAATGATCTACAATTCCATCATCACCTTCAATTCTGTATGCAACTGCAATTGCGTCTTCTGTATTTATTTGAGTTCTAAAACTTATAAATCCCGCATAAATATTTACATCATAATCTTGTCCTTCAATCATTTTAACAAATCTTCCATCGATAATACTTTTCCCGGGCACTGAATTATTCGTTAATTGTTTGTATGAATCTTCATATGGAACTAAAGATGTGTCAGAAATTCTTGGCGGAAGATCAATAAACGCATTAGCTTTTCTTTCGTTGCTTATATCAATTCTTTGTGATGTAGTTTTCCAAACTTCTATTTCTTTAATTTTATGAAATTTGCTTACAACTGGATTTGCATTTGCATAATATTTTTCAAACAGATTAAGATTTGGATCAGTTGAAGCATAGTCAAG
>JBGSKB010000247.1:0-5013 GCA_041741395.1 Melioribacteraceae bacterium | reverse complement strand
AAACACCATTGCTACACCAACAATAAACATAAAGTATGGCTGAATTAAATCCCAAAATCTCAACCCATTCCATGGGTGATGATGGAATTGCTGTAATAAGTTATAGAAAAAACTTCCTTCATTTGTCGCTTCAAGAGCATAACCATAAAAAAAAGTTGTCTCAAAAACTAAAAGAAACATTGTTAGTCCGCGGAAAAGATCAAGCGAAAGAAGTCTTTCATCTTTTTGTTGAATATTATTATTTGTCATATATTTATCAAATTAATTGTTGATTATTTTAAACATAAGCAGATGGATTTAAATGTTCGATTTCAAATAATTCTTTTGCAATAAGCATTGCAACACCGAGGGCACCGGCTTTAAATCCCAAATTTGAAACAACAAATTCTAAATTTTTATTTAATTGCGAATGCGAATATTTTATAGTATTTGATTTTATTGTTTCAACAAAATTAGGCGGCGCTGTTGATGCAATATTTCCGCCAAGAATTATGCATGAAGGATTAAAAATATTTACCAGAATTGCCGAAGCAAACCCTAAATATTTTGCAACTTCTTCAACAACTTCAAGCGAAAATTGATCGCCATCAATTGCAGCTTTGATAATTGCTCGAGCATCAATTGAATCAAATTGATTTTTATAAATATCATTCAATAATGATGATTCACCTTTTTTCAATCTTTCTATTGTATTAATAATTATTGATCGACCAGAAGCAACTGTTTCCAAACAACCTCTTTTGCCGCAGTAACATAAAGCTCCATTTTTGGGAACTACTTGTATATGACCAAATTCTCCAGCAAAAGAATCATTTCCGTAATAAACTTTACCGTCAATAATAATTCCTAAACCTACGCCCCAATCAACTTTTAGACAAAGTGCATTCTTCTGGTTTTTTGCACTTCCAAACCATAATTCTCCTAAAGCAAGCGCTTTCACGTCATGTTCAATATGGACGGGCTTTTTGAAATAATCTTGAAGAATTTCACGAATTGGTTTTTCGTTAAAATTTAAATATGTTTTTGAAGTTCCCTTATATGTATCTACAAAACCGGGAATTGAAATACCAATTCCTAATAGTGTTTCCCACTTAATTTTATTTTGTGATAATATATAGTCAATTTCTTTTTTTAATTTTTCTAAAACTGAAATATCATTTGATAAAAAACTTTGTTTCTTATCAACATCGGTAATAATATTATGTTCTAAATCAAGCAAAATAAATTTTGAATAAATTCTATCTAAATCAATTCCAAGAACATAACCGGCTTTTCCATTTAATTTTATTAGGGATGGAGGTCGCCCTACTCCAATATTTCCTTCTGGAATAATATCAACAACTAAGTTTTTCTTTTTTATTGATTTTACAAGCGAAGAAACTACCGGAAGTGTAATTCCCGTTTTTTCTTTCAATTCAGATAAAGACATTGGTCCATTATCTAATAATGCTCGTAAAATTAAATTTCTACGAATTTTATTTTTCTTAAGTACTTTACTCATTTTCAAAATTTGATTTTGCAAATTCTTTCAGCAAATATTTTTTTACCGGAATTATATCTTTCTTACTTGTTAAATCCGGAACGTGTTCTTTCATTTTAAATGTCTTTAAACTTTGCGGAAATTTATCAATCATATTCTTTATTGCAGTTGGTAATTCTTTCTCATTTCTTTCGCGATGAAATTCTACATTTTCCAAAAAGGAATAAATCATATTATAATTTAATTTGAATATATTCATACTAACACCAACAAAACCATACTGGTCAATTACTTCATCAATTAATTCTGCCGAAGGTTTTTCAATTATATCTAACAAAAATCCTTCACCATCAATTTTGGTTATTGCAAATCTTTCAACACGTTCATTTTCAAATTCAAATCCGTCTCTATCATAATTTATCATTGCGTTTTTATATTTTGTATTCAGCATTAAAGTTAGTGCATCTACTGAATATAAGTTATCACTATTACAAACCGTAAACTCATCGTCTTTTAACCGATCAGAAACTTTTACGGCTGAGAATAAAGCATCGGCAGTTCCTAAAGGTTTTGTTCTATTTGAAGGAATAAATTGTGTTGCATAAGTGATTTTTAATCCAAGAAAATCATTTACATCATTTGAGCCATAATATTGTTTTATGGAATTATCTTTTTCACCAATTACAATTATTACATTTTGATATCCGGATTTTTTTACATTGAATAAAAGGTAATCCAGAAAAGGTCGGTAACCATTTCCGACCCCAATCATAGCTTTAGATTTTTTATTTGCGTCTTCTAATAATTTGTCATCAACAGATAAATTTACATGGGTTGGATTTTTCATTCTGGAACTTATTCCACCGGCAAGAACAATAATTGTTTTACTTTTCAAGAAACTTCCTCATAAATTTCTTCAACTGTTCCTTTATTAACTTCCACAATAAAAGTGTTAGAACTAATTTTTTTCACAGCTTCTAAAACTGATTCAGTATTTTCCGGAGCGTAAGCAAACATGCATCCGCCGCCACCCGAACCATTTATCTTTGCTCCAAAAGCGCCGGCTTCCAAAGCTGCATAAATCATATTTTCAATTTTTGGAGTTGATATTTTTAAAACATCTCTTAAAATATTATGATGCAAAGTCATCAGCTTTCCCAAATATTTATGATCTGTTATATCAGATTGTAAAACTTTTTCAGCTTCATAAGTAATATCTCTATTTCGTATAGTTCCGTAAAGAAGTTCATACTGATTATCATTAAGTTCTGATTTATATTTTTCTATCTCATTTATATTTACATATTGTAATGAAAAATCCGGATGATTTGTTTTAAGCAATTTTGTTAAATCTAAAACTTTATTTTTTACATTTGCCAAAATATATTTTGTATCCTTTGGCTCATTTGAATTTCCCAAAACAAATGCACCTAATTTAGCGTTAACTTTTTTCAAATCTATTTTAGGAAACGAACTTAAACTTATTATTCCGCCAACAGCTGTTGAATAATGATCCATCATTCCGCCGGGTTCAGAAAACTCAAGAACTTCTGCTTCGTACGCAAGTCGCGCAATTTCATTTGAAGAAATTTCTTTTGATTGATCACTAATTCTTGTCAAAAAATTTATCCAGCTCACCATCAAAGCAGAAGAGCTTGATGTTCCGGCATTTATTGGAATATTACTATGAATTATACAATCAAATCCTTTTGAAAAAGTATAACCTTTTCTTTGCAAAACATTTATAGCACTTTTAAAATAATCTCTTTCAATTTCATAAAAAAGTTCATCTTCAAGTAAAAATTTTTCTTCCGAATCGATATCCGGCAATTGAATATTTACAAATTTATCATTTCGATGCTTTCCTTGAATGAAAATCCTTCGTGAAATTGCACTTGCAATAATTGGCAAATTTAAATAATCTTGATGTTCTCCAAATAAACATACTCTGCCTGGAGTTGATATTTTAAGTATGTCATTTTCTAAATTCAATTTTAACCTCAATATTAATTCGTATAAGTTCTTGCTAATCCACCGGCAAAATAGATTACCATTCCGGTAATGGCAATGTGTGAAGCATATTCATAAGAACTGCTTCCAGAAATTACTCCAATTAAAAATATTGCTAACCCGATAAAAAATATTCCCAAGCTTATTTTGCCTGCAAAAGTTTTTGGAAATATATGATAAACATCGTTTGCTAATATTTCTTCATCGCTTGTTGATTTTGCTTTCCATATTGCAGAAATATTTGGATTTTCATAATTATTTTTAAGTATAAAACTAAATAGTGGAGTTGCAATAATTGTAACTCCGGCACTAATAAATGTTGTTAAGTTAAAATCATAATTTAAAATAAATTGACCAATTGCGCCAAAAATTGCTCCAAAACTATAACCTAAAATTGCACCTTTCCAATGAATTTTTTTCCATAATAAACCATAAAAAACCGCGATTATAAATAACGGCATATCCATAATTGCAATTATTGTTAGATAAGCATTTACTGCTCCTCCCAAAAGTGGAACCCAATAAGCAAATAAAATCATTACAATTCCGGTCATAATTGTAACCACTCTTGCTACGAATAAAAAATCTTTTTCTTTTGCATCACGCTTTATAATATTTGCATATATATCACTTGTAAAAATTGTTGCAACTCCATTTAAGTTTCCAGAAATTGTTGATAACTGTGATGACAATAAACCAACAACAATAACTCCTAAAACAATATTTGGGATATGATTTGCAATCAATATAGGAACTGCTGAATCCGAATTTTGAAGTGCCGGATATAAAACTCTCGCAATCAATCCTGGTAAATTCCATAAGAGTGCAAAAGGAGTTGTTATAATTCCGGCAAGTACCAATCCTTTTGCTACTGATCTCGTATTCTCCGCACCAAAAGCTCTCTGCAATAAACCTTGATCAACACTTGCCCATTGAATTCCGAGAAGAAATATTGCTAAAATAAATTCCCAATTATATGTTCCTTCTTGCTGAACAAATGTTAAATATCCATCTGGAAGTTTTTCAACTAAACCGGGCCACCATCCAACAAGACTCATTGTAATTGGTAATAAAATTAAAGCACCGGCAAGCATTAAAACAAATTGTAATACATCTGTTAATGCAACAGACCACATTCCGCCTAACATTGTATATAATATTACAACTACTGAAAATATTAAAACCCAACCGGTAAATGATTCAAAACCAGTAATTGTTTGAGCAGCAATAACGGCAGTGTACAAAACAACACCAAGCCAAAATGATAATCTAAAAATCCAAATGAAAGCAACAAAAGTTCTTACACCTTTTCTGTATCTCATTTCCAAAAATTCTGGAATAGTTCTAATTCTTAATCTTCTAAAAATGGGAATTATAAAAAGTCCTGAAATTACCATAGCCATATTACCAGTCCATGTTTGCCAGATAATTGGAATTCCTTCTTTATAAGCAATACCGGCTTGACCAACAAAACTATAAAGATTTACATTTGTCGCGGCTAAAACTGCTGCAAGTATAAATGG
>JBGSKB010000246.1:0-3844 GCA_041741395.1 Melioribacteraceae bacterium | reverse complement strand
TATTAATCATACGCTTGAAGCTGATTCAGCAAAAGAAATTTTTTATACTTCCGTCGGAAGAAAAGTAATCGGTGGCGGTGGTATTACTCCGGATTTTATTGTTAAAAATGAAGAACTTTCAGATTATTCAATTCATTTAAGAAGCCAAAATATTTATTATAAATTTGCACGAAAATTTATTGATGCAAATTCAGAATTAAATGAAAAGTTTAAGAATAATTTTAAATTGTTTAAAAATGAATTTTCGTTTAATAATAATGATATGAAATCATTTGTTAAATTTGCCGAAGAAAATGGAGTTAAATTTTCTAATCAAGATTTTATAAAAGATGAAGAATTTATTAAAGCAAGACTGAAAGCTCATATTGCGAAAAACTTTTGGAATAACAACGGATGGTATTCGGTTCTTTTAGATGTGGATGATCAATTCGGAAAAGCGAAAGAATTATTACAAAAAAATTATCAATTACAATTATTACAAAAAAAATGAATCCAGAAAATTTTTTCAAAATAGATGAAAAATTATTTCCGTATTTAAATCTTTTCCCAAAATTAGATGAAACTGTTTTCCTTGCTGAAGGTGTTAAAATTATTGGCGATGTAACAATCGGGAAAAACTCAAGTGTTTGGTACAACTGTGTAATTCGCGGCGATGTTCATTATGTAAAAATTGGCGATGACACAAATATTCAAGATTTGAGCATGCTGCATGTAACAAATCAAAGATATCCGCTAAATATTGGAAATAAAGTTACAATCGGACATAGTGTAAAACTTCACGGTTGCACATTAAATGATTTATCATTTATTGGAATTGGAGCAATAATTTTAGACGGTGCAGTTGTAGAAGAAAAATCAATGGTTGCAGCTGGTTCAGTTGTAAAACCAAATTTTATTGTACCAACCGGAAAATTAGTCGGCGGAGTTCCGTCAAAAATTCTTAGGGATTTAACTCAAAATGAAATTGATGATTTTGAAGCTTCGGCGGAACGATATAAAAAATATACGCAAATTACTGTCGAATCATTAAAAAATAGAGTTAAATTTGGTTAGAAATTTATCCATAACTTCAATATTAAAATTAAAAATTGATAAAAAAAATATTCACAAAATTGTGTTAAATCTTAAAAATGAATATTTATTTAAAATCAATTCACTCATAATAAATTTTGTTACAGAAAAAGAAATAATTCTAATTAACGAAAAGTATTTAGGACATAATTTTTCCACAGACATAATTACCTTTAATTATTCTGGAGAAAATGATAGTTTAGACGGTGAAATTTTTATTTGTTTAGATGATGCATGTTTCAACGCAAAAAAATTTAATGTAACTTTAGAAAACGAACTCATAAGATTAGTAATTCACGGCGTTTTGCATTTGTTAGGATATGATGATAAATCTACAAAAGAAAAAAAGAAAATGAAAATCGAAGAAAACAGACTTGTAAATAAATATCAAGAACAAATTCACAAACTGATTATAAAATATGACTGCTAAAATTGTTGAGGTTCTTGCTAAAATTTTAGAAGGACTTAAAAAAAATTATACTATTGAAGAAGTAACAAAAAAACTAAAAACAAATAAAGATTTTGACGAACAAACAGTCAGTGCAGCTTTCGGTTTAGTATTTGATAAATTTTTAACGAACAGATTAGAATTACGAAAAGAAGGTAAATTAGCTAATAAAGGTTTTAGAATTTTAACTAACGAAGAAATAAATATAGTTGGAACTGAAAACACAAGATATATACAACATTTAGTAAATGTAGGTCTTTTGGATCCAATCGATGTTGAATTACTTATTGAACAAATGACAATGTTCCCGGATGAAAAAATATCCAAAGATGATATTAATTGGATAATACTTTTCTCATTAGTAGATTTTGATTCAGAAATTTTACCTGGAAGCAGAGTTTTGTTATACTCATCTGATACAATAAACTAAGGAATTTTAAATGGCAAAAAATCTTGTTTTGGTGGAATCTCCATCAAAAGCTAAGACTATTAATAAATATTTAGGCAAAAATTATATTGTTGAAGCTACGGTTGGGCATATCAAAAACTTACCTAAAACTAAATTAGGAATTGATATTGAAAATGGATTTAAAGTTCAACTTTTAAATATCCGTGGAAAAGGCGACACAATAAAAAAAATTAGGAAACTTGCTGGAAAAGCTGAAAAAATATTTGTCGCAACTGATCCGGACCGTGAAGGTGAAGCAATTGCTCAAGATATTGTTGAAATTTTAGAAGGTAAAACTGAAGCTCATATTTACCGTGTTCTTTTTAATGAGATTACAAAAACCGCAGTTAAGAAATCTATGGAAAACCCGCTTGAGATTAATGATGCATTAGTTCAATCTCAAAGAGCAAGAAGAGTAATGGATAGAATTATTGGATATAGTATAAGTCCATTATTATGGCGATCAATTTTAGAAGCATCCGGAAATTCATTATCTGCCGGAAGAGTTCAATCTGTAGCATTAAGATTAATTTGCGAACGCGAGGAAATGATAGATAATTTTATTCCGACAGAATATTGGGTAATTTCTGCAGAATTCAAAACCGAAAAAGGCGATACATTAATTGTAAAATTAGCAGAAAGAGACGGCAAGCAATTAAAAATTCAGCCAAAACCGGAAATGACAAATTCTGATTGGGATGAATTTCTTCAGAAAAATTTTGCAATTACAAATAAAGAAGAAGCTGAGAAAATTTTAGAAGAAATAAAAAACTCAAGTTCATTTTTTATAAGTGATATTTCAAAGAAGAAATCTAAAAGAAATCCATCTCCGCCATTTATTACAAGTACTTTGCAAGCAGAAGCATCTCGTAAATTGGGTTTCCGACCAAGAAAAACAATGAGTATTGCTCAAAGTTTATACGAAGGAATAAAACTAGGCAAAGGGGAAATTACCGGTCTTATAACTTACATGAGAACAGATTCTACAAGGTTAAATGAAGAAATTATTTCATCTGCAAGAAATTTTATAAAAGATAGTTTTGGTAATGATTATTTACCAAACCATCCAAAAACTTATGAAAAAAGTAATAAGAAAAATGTTCAAGATGCACATGAGGCAATTAGACCAACTGCAGTAGAACATACTCCTCAAGAAATTAAAGAATTTTTAGAGAAAGATCAGTTTAAACTTTATCAATTAATTTGGCAAAGATTTGTTGCTTGCCAAATGGAATCTGCTGATGTAGAATCAACAAATATTTCTGTAAAAGCGGATAAAAATATTTTAAAGGTTTCAGGTTCAGTTGTAACTTTTGATGGATTTTTAAAAGTTTATCAAGAAGAGAAAGAAAACGGAAATGAAAATGGAGAAACTTCTCAAATTCCGGTTGGATTAGATGAAAATCAAAATTTAGAATTAAATAATGTTGAAAAATCGCAACAATTTACGAAGCCTTTGCCACGATATACTGAAAGTACTCTAATTAAAGAGCTTGAAAGTAATGGAATTGGAAGACCAAGCACTTACGCATCGATTATTGGAACTATTCAAGACAGATTTTATATTGATCAAAATGAAAAGAAATTACTTCCGACGGATTTAGGGAAAAAAGTAAATTCCGTTCTTGTAAAGAATTTTCCAAAGATTTTAGATGTAAATTTTACAGCTAAAATGGAAGAAGAACTTGATATGGTTGCATCAAAAACAAATAATTATCTTCAAGTATTGGAAGATTTTTATCATCCATTTTCCAAACAATTAGACAAAGTCAAACATGATTTGGAAAAAATTATTTGTGAAAAGTGCGGCTCTGAAATGGAAATTAAAATTGGTCGTTTTGGAAAATATTTTGCATGTACTTCTTATCCAAATTGTA
>JBGSKB010000245.1:0-2587 GCA_041741395.1 Melioribacteraceae bacterium | reverse complement strand
GTAATTTCGAGAGAGAACATTAACGATATATACAATTTCGTAGATTTCTTTATTAATCATTCAATTGAGGTCGGGTTGGGGCTTGTTACACCATCCTTGTTTATTGATGCAATAACTGAAGAAACGCAATTTAATCAATTTACACTACCTGAAATTGAAATAATTATCAATCAGCTTAAATTATTAGAGAGTGAACAAAAATTAAATCCAACCAACAAAGTGTTGAAAAAATTTCTTGAATCATAACCATATGGTAAAACTGATATTAAAGAAAGTTGTAATGTAAACAAATATAAAACGATGATTAACTCTGATGGTTTAGTATATAGGTGTTTGTTTGAATCATATTTAGGAGTGAATGCATATGGTAATATACTCATTGATGATTTTTCTGATATATTAATAAATATCAGAAATGATAAAAATAAGGAAGAATGTCCTTATAAAAATATTTGCTGGGATTACTTTACTCAATATAATAAGTAAAACAAATGATTATTCATAATTTGAAATCAGATACTGACCTAAGCGGATTTTACATTATCTATAAAGGCAGCGCATTAGCTGAAAATCCAAATGAAAGAGGACTTAGCCATTTAATAGAACATTTGATATGTAAGAATAATGAACATCTTGAAAAACAATACTACAAATATGCCATAAATTATAATGCAATTACATCTGACAATTATATTGTATATTACATAAATGGTCTTGAGGAATATCTTTCAAAATTTAAAATTGAATTTTATGCTGAAATAACAAAGAGACATTCCTTTACTGAAGAATCAATAGAACATGAAAAAAAGATTGTTTTGGAAGAATTTAATAGCAGTTTTTCTGAAAAATTATTAGGACATAGATATACTATGTTTCGGAAATATTTTAATTATTACAGTGCAATAGGAGATTCAGATATAATAAAAAAATCAACTAACAACACTATCGTTGATTTATATGAGAGGCAATATAAAGAACCTTATATGGTTGTGAATATATCCAATAAATCATCATTTCAACTAGAAGGAACAGCAAATTTCAAAACTAAAATTGATTCTCATCATTCGTTAAATATTTATAAAGATATACAGTTAAGAGAAAGATTTAATTACAAGAAAGTTGAATGTTCTCAAAATGATGATAACATTGTAATAATGCATATTGGCAAGAATTTGATTCCTAATAAAAATCTTCCCAAAACCCAGCTTTTAAATTATATGCTTTGTGGTGATATTCAAAAACCTGTATTTTCTGCTTTAAGGAATAAATACGGGTTATGCTATTATGCAAATATTTCAGATTATTGTTTTGATAATCAACATGTAAATGTTTTTAGCACTGAAACGCAATATTTAAATACTGAAAAAATCAATTCGGTTGTGGCTAATGTTGTTAAAAATAGATATATTTCAAAGCGAGAATTTAATATGGCTAAAATGCACTTTGAAATTCAGAGAAAAATTCAAAACATAAATAGATTTAACAATATAAGAGACTTGCTCTATAATAATATATTCAGCAGTGATAATTTAGAAAAGATAACTTACTCTGATATTGAGGAGCATAATTTTACATACTATTTTGATTACATCGAAAATAATTTTTTCACTAATAGTTATAAATGATATGCAGAAAGTTTGTTTACTTGGGTATAGGAATGATCTTACAACAATAATGACTATAGTAGAATTCTATGAAAAAAATATTGAATTTGATGTTTGCTTTCTATCAGCAAGTAGGAAAAGAAAGAAATTTCGATATGAAAGATTTATTGGAATGAGTATTTTGTCTTTATGTTTTTGGCTTGATTTTCTTAAGCAATTTTTTTTTAATAGGTCAAATACACAAAAAAAACTTCTATTAAAATACTTACCTTATTTGTCAAACAAAAATGATTTTAAGTTTAATGAATTTAATGAGTTAAGCGGACTTTATAATTTCATTGCATCAAAAGATTATTGTTTGGGAGTTGTTTGTGGCTTTCCAATTTTAAAAAATGATTTTATACTTGGGCTAAAATTTTCACTAATAGGTTGTCATCCTGCACCTTTGCCAAATATAAGAGGTGAAGATCATTTAGTTTTCACATTTTTTTACAATCTCAAACCATCTGTTTCTATTTATAGCCTTAATGAGAAAATTGATGGAGGTATAATATTTAAAGTTATCAATAATGATGAGATTGTTTTTAATGACACTTTCTATTCAATAAGAATTAAATTGGAAATACAAAGAGCCAAAGAATTAGCAGTTTTTGTTGATGAATTTATTAAAAAACAATATAAAATACCAAATGAGCTAAGAGGAAACACTTCGAAACTTCATCAATATAAAGATGTTACAGTAAGAATAAGAAAGCAAGCCGACAAAAATATGAAACAATATTTAAAGACAAAGTGTCTTGTCCTAAAATAGGTTTACACAAATAGTGTAAATTTAACACCGCACAAAAATGAAAATGGACAAGAAAAAAGAAACCATTAGCAAAGAGGTAATCGTAGCCGAGTATCTAACAGGATCTATTACATATAGGGCGTTAGAAGCTAAATATGGAGTTCCCAGCAGAAGTATTTGCGATTGGGTTATG
>JBGSKB010000244.1:0-3443 GCA_041741395.1 Melioribacteraceae bacterium | reverse complement strand
AGAATTCTTTTAATTTTGTTTTGTCTAACTAATTTTGATGACATAATTCTTCACTTTGATTTGTTATTAAATTATCAATTATTAATACCTCCATAAATTTATTAACAAATTGATCAATATGTAACTCTTCAATAATAAATGGCGGAAGAATTCTTAAAACATTATTACCAGCTGTTCCAACAACAACTTTGTGTTCCATAAGTTTTGCAGCAATATTTTTTGCATCAATTGATTCAATAAATTCAATACCAATCATCAATCCTTTCGATCTAACTTCTTTAATTATTGGAATATTTTTTTGAATAATTTTTTGTGAAAATAATTTCCCAAATTTTTCAATTTTATGTAAAACCTCATCAGTAATTAAGTCTGAAACTTTATTTGCTACTGAAATTGAAATAGGATTTCCACCGAATGTTGAACCATGACTTCCGGGAGTGATTGCATCGGCAACTTTATCTGAACAAATTACAGCACCAAGCGGTAACCCGTTTGCAATTCCTTTTGCTAGTGTAATAATATCCGGTAAAATATTGCTATGCTGGAATGCAAAATATTTTCCGGTTCTGCCATTTCCGGTTTGAATTTCATCAATAATCATTAATATTTTTTTTTCATCACAAATTTTTCTTACTTCAATCAAATAATTTTCAGAAGGAATTAAAATTCCATTTTCACCTTGAATTGGTTCAAGCATTACGGCTATTGTGGTTTCGTCAATTGCATTTTTTATTGCTGCAGAATCCTTATACGGAACACTAATAAATCCGGGAGTTAAAGGATAAAAACCTTCCCATAATTTTTCTTGAGCAGAAGCTGATAAACTTCCGTAAGTTCTTCCATGAAAACTTCCTTTTGCGGAAATTATTGTTGATTTTCCATTGCCAAATTTTCTTGCAAATTTAATTGCCGCTTCATTCGCTTCGGTTCCGGAATTACAGAAAAATACTTTGTCTAATCCGGATTTCTCGCAAAGTTTTTTTGCTAATTCTTCTTGTGGTGTTGAAGTAAATAAATTAGAAACATGCCAAAGATTATCAATTTGTGTTACTGCAGCATTTATTAACTTTTTATTTTTGTGACCAAATCCAGTAACTGCTATTCCGCTTAAAAAATCTAAATATTTATTTCCTTCAATGTCATACAGATAAATTCCATCACCTTTAATAAATTCAACAGAATTTCTTTTGTATATATTTACTTGATAACTTTTATTTTCAGAATTAGTTGACAATCCAAGTTCCTCTTTGATTATTTTCACTGATTTCATTTCCAATCCAAATGTTATTAATTCCACATGCAAGAAGACTTAGGCAAGCATTTATTTTTGGAATCATTCCATTGTTAATTTCGCCGGTTATCATACCATTTTTCAATTCAGTTGAAGAAAGAGAATTTTGTATTTCACCGTTAAGTTTTACCCCTTGAACATCAGAAATAAAAAACACTGAATCAGCTTTTAATAATTTGGCAATTGCACCCGCAAACAAATCTGCATTTACATTCATTAGATTTCCATCTTTATCTCTGCAAATACTTGAGAATACCGGAAGCACATCATCATCCAATAAATCTTTAATCCATTTTGCATCAGTATTAGAAATTGGATTTCCAACGAAACCTAATTTATCATTCACATATTCTGCAATGAAAGAATCCATATCAATTCCATTCAAGCCAATTGCCTTAATTCCATTTTTATGAAGGTAAGCATTTATTTTTCCATTAATTAAACCGCCTTGAACAGCAGCAGTAATTTCCATTGTTTCTTTGCAAGTAATTCTTTGTCCTTCAAAAAAATCGGATTTTATTCCCATTTTTTCTGCCCATTCGGTTATTAACTTTCCTCCGCCATGAATTAAAATAACCGAAGAATATTTTTGTTGTAAATTTTTTATAAGATTTAGACCAGCCATAGTATTGGTAAATTCTTCTAAATATTTACCACTAATTTTTACAATTGCTAAGTTCATAATATTTCTCTTATGTTCTATAGTGAGCGTTAATTTTTATGTATTGTTCAGAGTAATCGCAAGTCCACCAAGTTGTGTTTGCATTACCATCATTTAAATCTAAAATAATTGTAATTTCTTTGTTCTCTAAAATTTTTGCTGCTTCTTTTTCTACATCATTGATTTTGTAATTTGGCGACATCAAAACTAAATCATCAAAGTAAAGAGTAACTTTTTCAGGTAGAATATTAGCTCCGGAACTGCTTGCCGCGGAAATTACTCTTCCCCAATTTGGATCGCCACCATTTATTGCAGTTTTTACAAGTGGAGAATTTGCAATAGCTTTTGCAATAATATTTGCATCTTTTTCAGTTGGTGCATTAATAATATTTAGAGTAATAAATTTTGTTGCGCCTTCACCATCAGCAACAATTGATTTTGCCATTTTGATTGATATATCTTTTAGAGCTGAAACAAATAATTGATAATCATTAGAATTTTCTAATACTTCAACATTGCTTGAACCATTTGCAAGTAACAATACCATATCATTTGTGCTAGTTTCACCATCTACGGAAATTTTATTATAAGAATCATTTACAGCTTCGGTTAATGCAGACTGCAATAAACTTTTTGAAATTTTTGCATCTGTAGTAACAAACCCAAGCATTGTTGCCATATTTGGCATTATCATTCCGCTGCCTTTTGCAATTCCGCCAATAATTATTTCACCTTTGGAAAGTTCAACTTTTACAGCAAAGTTTTTAGAAACTAAATCTGTTGTCATAATTGCTTCTGCTGCAAGTATTCCACCGTCATCACTTAGGTTTTCTTTTAATTGTGGAAGAGAATTTTTAATTGCATCAACATTTAGTTTTAAGCCAATTACTCCAGTTGAACTTACTAAAACTTCATTTTGATTTATTCCTAAAACTTCAGCACAACTTTTTTGAACTGCCAAGGCATCTAAATGTCCATCAACTCCAGTGCATGCATTTGCATTACCGGAATTACAAATGATTGCATAAACTTTTCCATTTTGTTTTGTGATATTTTCTGAAATTGTAACTGGTGCAGCAGCAGCTTTATTTAATGTGTAAACTCCCGCAGATTCTGCTGGAATAACTGAAAAAATAAGTGCTAAATCTTTATTTCTTTTCTTTAATCCGCAGTGAATTCCAGAAGCTTGAAATCCTTTTGCGGTAGTTACGGAACCATTTTCAATATAAATTATTTTTGATTCCACTTCTGTAGTTAATGAGTTAGACATTTTCAAATTCTTCCTTAGTACTTTTAATTCCCAATGATTCATTCCAGCCAAAAATTTTATTCATATTTTGAACAGCTTGACCGGAAGCCCCTTTTATTAAATTATCTATTGCAGCAGTAATTATTATTTTACTTTTCGCAACTTTCACATTTATATCGCAATAATTTGTTCCAATAACCCATTTTAATTCAGGCGGTGTATTTCTTAATCTTATAAATTCT
>JBGSKB010000243.1:0-7867 GCA_041741395.1 Melioribacteraceae bacterium | reverse complement strand
TTCGGAGATACTAATTTGATCTACAGCCTTCACTTTCTTTTAATTTTGGATGAATTATAATTGATGGGCTAAAAGATAATTATTTTTAGACAAATAAAAAGTAAAAAAAAGACAAATAGTACTTAATTTTAAAAAATTATTTATTCGGACAATTATATACTATTTTATGGAGTTTTTACGCTATTTTAAATATGGGCAAGGTGTTTTTGTTAAATTTTAAGGAAAGTATAAACTAGAAGGAGTTTCTTACAAATACAATTATTTAAAATGAAAAGTAGTAATATTGAATTTCAAAATTGCATTTTAATTTATGTAAATCCATTTCACAGAATTGGATATAAATCAAATTAAGAAGAAGGAATAATTATTTCCTTCTTCTAAGCATTTTTTTTGGTGCGGGCGAATCATCAGTCCAAACTTTTTTTGGTTTTCTATCTCCTAAAGATTTTTTTTCACCACTTGATTTTCTAAAATCGCTTCGTGATTCATCTCTTGGTTTTCTATATTCACCTCTTGATTCATTTCTAGGTTTCTTAAACTCACCGCCGGTTTCATCTTTCGGTTTTCTATAATCACCTTTTGAATCACTGCGTTTTCTTCTAAATTCACTATTTAAATCACCTTTTGGTTTTCTAAAGTCGCCTCGTGATTCTTCTCTTGGTTTCTTAAAATCTCTACGTGAATCGTCTCTTGGTTTTCTATCCCTAAATGATCTTGATTCATCTCTGGATTTTCTAAATTCACCTCTTGGTTTTCTTCTATCATCAGTTCTAGCAGAAGCAATTTCTAAAGAAATTTTTCTTCCTTTATAATCGCTACCAATTGTATTTTTTAATAATGTGTCTTGATATTTAGATTCGGTTTCAAAAAATGAGAAAGTTTCTTTTATATCAATATCGCCAATTTCTATTTCTTTAAAACCGGAATTATCTTTCACAATTCCAATAATATCGGTTGGTTTTAAACTATCTTTTTTTCCAAGATTGATAAAAAATCTTGTCATATCACTAATTGATTTACTTGACCTTCCTTCACCAAATTTTTTGTCCGGTTTGTTCAAATCGGCAAGATTTTTGTAATAATCCAAAAATCTATTAAACTCAACCGAAACAAATTTCTTAATTAATTCTTCTCTATCAAGCCATTCAAGTTTTTTAATTATTTGTGGAAGGAAAGAATCAATCTGTGTGTGGTCTACAGTTACTTTTTCCATTCTGTCAATCAAATAGAAAAGTTGTTTTTCACAAATTTCTTTTCCGGATGGAACTTCTAATTGTTCAAACTTTTTGCCAAGCTGTTTTTCGATCAATCCAATTTTATGTTTTTCTTTTAAATTTGCTATTACAATTGAACTTCCAAATTTCCCGGCTCTTCCGGTTCTTCCGCTTCTGTGTGTGTAAATTTCTAATTCGTCCGGCAAATTATAATTTATGACATGTGTCAAATCATCAACATCTAAACCACGTGCCGCAACATCTGTGGCAACAAGCAATTTTAAATGTTTTATTCGGAATTTATTCATTACAATATCGCGTTGAGCTTGAGATAAATCTCCATGCAGAGAATCTGCATTGTAACCATCTTGAATTAATTTATCTGCAATTTCTTGAGTTTCGTTTCTGGTTCTGCAAAAAATTATTCCATAAACTTCTGGGAAAAAATCTACTATTCTTTTTAATGCTAAATATCTATCTCTTGATTGTACAAAATAAATTTTGTGACTAACATTTTCCGCACCAACATTTTTTCTTCCAATTGTAACTTCAACAGCATCAATCAAGTATTTTTTTGATAATTCAAAAACTTCTGATGGCATTGTTGCAGAAAAAAGTAATGTATTTCTAGTTTTTGGAGTTTGATTTATAATTGCATCAAGCTCATCTCTAAAACCCATATTCAACATTTCATCCGCTTCATCTAAAACAACAGTTTCAACTTTTGATAAATCAACAACATTTCTGTTAATTAAATCAACAAGTCTTCCCGGAGTTGCAGAAACTATATGAACGCCGCTTTTTATTGTTGAAATTTGTTTTTCTATGCTTGATCCGCCGAATACTGCAGTAATTTTTACGGTTTCAGTATTTTTTGAATAATCTTTTAAATCATCAGCTATTTGTAAACATAATTCACGGGTTGGACTTAAAATTAAATGACGAATTTTACTTGCTTTACCTTTTGATTTTTGAATTAGTGGAACTCCAAATGCGGCAGTTTTTCCAGTACCGGTTTGAGCAAGAACAACTAAATCTTTTGGATTACTTTCAAACAAAAATGGTATAACTTCTTCTTGTACAGGCATTGGATTTTTAAATCCCAACTCTTCTAAAGCAGTAACAATATTACTTTCAACGCCTAGTTCATTAAATGACTTCATAAAAATTTCAAAACTCCTAAATATTTTTAACTCAATTATAAAGGTAACGAATATAAAATTAGGATTTTGAATTATTTGGATAAATGATTTATTTTATTTACACTTACAGCCATTAAATATTATGTCTGAAAGTTATTCGAAGTTAAAATTCATTTAATCTGCGGAAATTAGTTTATCAATTCAATCCGATTATTTAGTTAAGAATTTTCAGTATTTTTCAATTCCAAATTAAAAAGGTATTACTTGAAAAAGTTAAGAAACATAGCAATAATTGCTCACGTTGATCATGGGAAAACAACTTTAGTAGATCAATTACTAAAACAAGGAAATGTATTTAGAAAAAACCAAGTTGTTCAAGCACAATTTTTAGATTCAAATGATTTAGAAAGAGAAAGAGGAATTACAATTCTTTCAAAAAATATTAGCATTCCTTATAAAGATGTTAAAATTAATTTAATTGATACTCCTGGTCACTCAGATTTTGGCGGAGAAGTTGAACGAGTTTTAAAAATGGCAGATGGAGTTTTGCTTTTGGTTGATTCATTCGAAGGTCCGATGCCGCAAACAAGATTTGTTCTTGAGAAAGCTTTGCATCTTCACCTAAAACCAATTGTTGTAATTAATAAAATAGATAGACCAGATAACAGACCGGCAGAAGTTCTTGATGAAATTTACGATTTGTTTATCGATTTGGATGCAGACGAAAACCAGCTTGATTTTCCGGTAATTTATGCAAGCGGCAGAGATGGATGGGGAGTGAAAGATTTAAAAGATGAAAAAAAAGATTTGGTTCCGCTTTTAGATACTATTGTCGAAAAAATTCCCCAGCCGATTTTTGATAGCGGTCATGTTCAATTGCAAGTAACAACTTTGGATTATAATGATTACGTGGGAAGAATTGGAATCGGCAGAGTTTTTAGAGGAGTTTTAAGAAAAGGTGAGCCGCTTAGTATAATTAAGCGAAATGGATCAATTCAGAAAATTTCAATTAGACAATTATTTTTATTTGAAGGACTTGAGCGAAAAGAAGTAGATGAAGTTTTAACAGGAGATATTTGCGCAGTTGTTGGAATTGAAGATATTGATATTGGCGATACAATTGCTGATAGTGAAAATCCAGAACCGCTTCCAATAATTTCTATAGATGAACCAACAATTAGCATGAACTTTACCGTAAATACTTCTCCATTTTACGGAAAAGAAGGAAAGTATGTAACATCACGACATTTACATGAAAGACTGCAAAAAGAATTACAGCAAAATGTTGCGTTACAAGTTCATGAAACTGGTTCGCCGGATACTTTAAAAGTTTCCGGAAGAGGAATTTTACATCTTTCAATATTAATTGAAAATATGAGAAGAGAAGGTTACGAATTAGCTATTGGTCCGCCCAAAGTTATTTATAAAGAAATTGATACCAGAAAAGCTGAGCCGATTGAAATTTTAGTAATTGATGTTCCAAATGAATCAGCCGGAAAAGTTATTGAACTTGTAGGGCAAAAAAGAGGCGAGCTTGTAAAAATGGAACAAAAGGGAAGTTTAACAAAACTTGAATTTCATATTCCATCAAGAGGTTTAATGGGATTGAGAAACAAAGTTTTAAATGTAACTTCCGGTGAAGGAATAATGCATCACAGATTTTATCAATATGAATATTTTAAAGGTTCAATTGCGCAAAGACAAAATGGTGTTTTAATTTCGATGCATGAAGGTCAGACAACAGCTTATGCAATTGATTCACTTCAAGATAGAGGCAAATTTTTTATTGATCCGGGTGAAATTATTTATCAAGGACAAATAGTTGGTGAATACAATAAAGATAATGATATAGAAGTTCATGTTCAGCGAGGAAAAAAATTAACAAATATGAGAGCTTCGGGTTCTGATAAAGCTGCAAAAATTGCTCCTTCAATTAAGTTTACGCTTGAAGAAGCTCTTGAATATATTAAAGATGATGAATTGGTTGAAGTTACGCCAAAATCAATTAGAATGAGAAAATTATATCTTGATCCGAATGAAAGAAGAAGGTTTAATAATAAGAAAATTTGATATTTTTGCTGTTCTCGACCACTCGATGAGAGAATAATATAGATAGAAAATTACTTTAAGATGCCATCTTTTAAAAAGATGGCATCTTTTCAAAATCAAATATTTGTGAAAAAAGATAAATCTCCGGAACCTTCTCTAACAATTTCAACTTGATCACCGCTTAAATCAATAATGCTGGATGGAACACCCTTTAAGGCTCCCATCGAAAGCATTAAATCGACACTTGTATTAAAAATTGTTCTAATTTCAATGGGATCAAAAATTAATTCACCTTTTCTTGTTGTTGCACTTGTGCTGATTATTGGATTGCCTAACTCTTGAGCTAAAATGCGGGCAATATTATTATCCGGCACACGAATTCCAACGGTTTTTCTTTTTGTCCATAATAATTTTGGAACTTCCTTAGCTGCAGGTAAAACAAAAGTGTAAGGACCGGGAATTAATTTTTTCATCGCACGGTAAGCAAAATTTGAAACCTTAGCATATTTAGAAATATCTTTTAAATCGGAGCACAAAAAACTAAAAAGCTTTGTTTCGGTTTCATTTTTTATTGAATAAATTCTTTCGACAGCTTCTTTGTTAAAAATATCGCAGCCCAATCCATAAACAGTATCTGTGGGATAAATAATTACACCTCCGTCTTTCAAAACTTCCACGGCTTTATTTATATATCTTAATTGCGGTGTTATTGGATGAAGTTCATAATATTCCATTTTTCCCCCTTATTCAAAAGAATAATGTTACTTTTATAAGATGTTATCATATAAAAAAATAATACAAAAACCAATTTGAATAATTGAAGATAAGGGAAAATTATGATGCAGATATTTTCTCTTGCTCTTGATCATGATCTTACTCTTAATCTTCGTCTATTTTTTTTCATACATATCAAATTCTGAAATAATTAAGTACTCAAAATATTAATCTATAGTTAAGTTTTTACAGAATAAATTTGATTAAAATGAAATTGTGGATTACGGGTAAGGACAAGATTAAGATTAGGAAAAAGAAATAAATAAGTATATTTACAGTTCTAAAATTTAGTAATAGGCAATAAATGAGTAAAGAACTTGCGGTTGTAGCTGTAAGCGGCGGATTAGATAGTTGCGTTACTACTGCAATTGCTAATCAAGATTATGATTTAGCCTTGGTTCATATTAATTACGGACAAAAAACCGAATCGAAGGAATTGCAGTCATTTCATAAAATTGCAGATTATTTTAAAGCAAGTAAAAAGTTAGTTATTGATTTTACACATTTTCAAAAAATTGGCGGTTCTTCACTTACAGATAAATCAATACAAATTACAAGAGCAAATCTTAATAATAAGGAAGTTCCAACTTCCTATGTTCCTTTTAGAAACGCTAATATTTTATCAGCCTGTGTTAGTTGGGCGGAAATTATAGGTGCAAAAAGAATTTTTATTGGAGCAGTTTTTGAAGATTCATCTGGGTATCCGGATTGCAGACCGGAATTTTTTCAATCATTTGAACAAACTGCAAATTTAGGAACAAAACCTGAAACTCAAATAAAAATTGAAACACCAATTATTCACTTAACAAAAAAAGAAATTATTAAATTAGGTTTAGAACTTAAAGCTCCGCTGCAATTAACTTGGTCGTGCTACAGCAATGATGAAGAAGCGTGCGGAGTTTGTGATAGCTGTGCATTGCGTTTGCGCGGTTTCCAAAGTTTAAATATTGTTGATCCAATTCCATATAAAGAAATTCCAAACTACAAAGAAAATTAAGGGTTATAAAATGCAGAATAAAAGAAAAATACTAGAAACTTTTGAAAATGAATATCAAGATAGAGATTATATGATTGAACATACCGCACCGGAGTTTACATCAGTATGTCCTAAAACTGGTCAGCCGGATTTTGCAACTATTATTCTTGAGTATATTCCTAACAAACTTTGCATAGAATTAAAATCATATAAATTTTATTTGAACTCTTTTAGAAATGACGGCATTTATTTTGAAAGTGTAACAAACAGAATTTTAGATGATTTAGTTACAGTTTGCAAACCAAGATATATGAAAATTACAGCAGAGTTTAACACTCGTGGTGGAATTTCATCGGTTATTGAAGTTGAGTACGAAAAAGAAGAAGAAATGAGTAGTCTAAATTAAAACCGTTGAATGGTAACAAAGACATCAAATATTGTATTTGGTAAAAAACAATTCACATTATTTAGCAGTGTAAAATTATTTCTTGCTCTACTTCTTTCAAATTTATCATTCTTTAAACAAAGAAAACTTCTCTTATACAAATATATGGCGATGTTATAGCTTTTCTTAATTTTTGTAAAAATCTAAAAACAATTAAATTAATTAAGGAGTTTACAATGATTAAGAAAAAGATTACAAAAAGAAGCTGGGCAGAACCATTCAAAATAAAAGTTGTTGAACCATTAAAAATGACAAGCAGAGCAGAACGCGAAAAGGCAATAAAAGAAGCCGGATTTAATACTTTTCTTTTAAAATCTGAAGATGTTTACATAGATCTTTTGACTGATAGCGGAACAAATGCAATGAGCGATAATCAGTGGGCAGGAATGATGATAGGTGATGAAGCATACGCGGGAAGTAAAAATTTTTATAATTTGTGGGACAACATAAAAAAATATTACGGATTCCCGTATTTTGTTCCAACGCACCAAGGAAGAGCCGCAGAACATATGATTTCCAAAATACTTATTACTCCGGGAGATTACGTTCCGGGGAATATGTATTTTACAACAACAAGACTTCATCAAGAATTAGCCGGAGCAACATTTATTGATGTTATTATTGACGAAGCCCACGATCCGGATAATGAACATCCATTCAAAGGAAATATTGATATTCAAAAATTGGAAGATCTGATTAAAAAAGTTGGCGCAAAGAAAATTCCTTATGTAAGTATGGCTGGACCAGTAAATATGGCGGGTGGGCAGCCCTTCTCAATGAAAAATTTAAAGGAAGTAAAACAAGTTTGTGATAAACATGGAATTCAACTTTGGTTTGATGCAACTCGTGCAACTGAAAATGCGTACTTTATTCAAGAGAGAGAAAAGGGATATAAATCAAAAACCATTGCACAAATTTTCTTAGAAATGTGTTCCAATTTTGAAGGAATTTGGGTTAGTGCAAAAAAAGATTTAATGGTAAATATCGGCGGAATTATTGCAACAAAAAATAAAAAAGTTTATGAAGAAGCAAGAAATATGGTTGTAATTTATGAAGGGCTTCATACTTATGGTGGACTTGCCGGAAGAGACATGGAAGCAATGGCAAGGGGAATTGTAGAAATGTTAGATTACAATAATATTCATGCAAGAATTGGACAAATTAGATATTTTGGTGATCAGCTTGCTCAATATGGAGTTCCGTTTGTAAAACCAATTGGTGGACATGCAATATTTTTAGATGCTAAAAAATTTCTGCCTCATTTAAA
>JBGSKB010000242.1:0-4837 GCA_041741395.1 Melioribacteraceae bacterium | reverse complement strand
ATCAGTCGGAATATTATTTATTTCTCCAGGTTTCCATAATGAATCTTTAACTACTCTTATTGCTTCTTCATTACAACCAAATCCTATACTATTTATAACTTTGATTTCCTCAACTTTACCTTTTGATGTAATTTTACATTTAATATAAACTTTTCCTTCAATATTTTTTTCTTTTGCTTCTTTTGGATAAATTATTTTTGATTGTATCGAATTTATTCCACCAATTAGTTCTGGCATTTTTTCATTTTCAAAATTATTAAATGAAATATTTTTCAATGCAGAATTTACTTTGTTTGATTCATTCAAAATAATATTTGGTTGAAGTATAAAAGAAAGTAAAATAAAAATAGATATTTTCATATTTTCTCCTTTCGTAGTATAACGATTTCTATCTTACGGCCTGATAAAAATAAAATATTAAAAAATGATATTTAATAAGTGTGCCCTTTCTCTTCTCCCGAAGGGATGGATTAACAAAATTATATTTTTAATTTTCCCAAAATAAAAATAAGGAGTCCAAATAATGAACACCAAGTTATAAGAAAAATGTATATTTATATACGCAAATCTATTTAACGCTATTAACCTCTTTTCGCACTTTTGTAAAAGTGGTCATTGGCATTAGCTGGTTTAATACTTAATTTTTGTACTCTTTTCTTAGAATTTTCTTTCCCACTTTTTTCGACAGTCTCGTAATATATTTATTTAATATTTTTTGTGAAATAATAGATAATTTTTATAAAAGCCCCCTTTATTTTTTCAATTTCAGAAATTGCATTATCTAAGGACAGATTAAATTCTTCTCCAACAAATTTTTCAAGATCATTGCCTTGTTTTTCAATTGCTGTAATAACATTATTTATCTCTTCATTGTATTTTTCATTTTGAACTGTTGACTTTATAAAAAATAAAATAACAAGAATTAGGATACCAAAACCTATTTCTATTGAACTAATAGTTCTTGCAAGTGAAGATACTGCATTAAAATCGAAAATAGAATTTGTTAAAATTGTGTTGAAACTATAATAAATGAAAAACATTATGCCACCTTTAGATGCTTTATCAAAACTTAAAGGATCTATTTTGTACAATCCATAATTTATAAAAGCAAAAATGATAATTGTAATAAAAAGTGTGAATAAAACACCAATGATAAAGTAAAGAACTGCCGTCCTACTTTTTTGAAAACTTTTTAATTTTGATGCGACGAAATAACATAATTTGTTGAAAGTAATTAAAAGCTGAAGATTCGTTGACCACTTATCAAATCTTTCTTTTGGTATTTCTTCTCCAGTTACATTTTTTAATTCATTGGGTAAATAGAATTTTTCTTTATGCGTTTCCCACAGACTTATTAAAGTATTGGATTCCACAGCAAAAATCTTTGAAGGGGCGAATGAATAGTAGACACGATGTGCAAAATGATAAATGAGATATAAGAATAATGAAATCATTGCAATCGTAATAAGTACAGTAGATTGAGAAAATAAAACAATTACTATAGAAGTTATAACTATTGTAAAAATAATAAAGTTGAGTTTTATGTTTTTAAGAAATGATACAATAATATTTATACTACCAAAAATTGAAACCCAGCTTTTTGATTTAAATAGGAATCTTGGAATCCGCCAAAAGAGAAGGAATAAAGGGTAAAATATTAGTAATGCTATTGTTTGTCTAAAAAAGGATTTATTTGAAATAATCCAAAATATTGATAGTGTAACAATAAGTATTATAAATTTGTAGTCAATTATCCAGCTAAGGGAAGGAACAAATACTTTAAAGAAATAAATATCAAAATCAAATATTAGTAATTTTACAAATATGAAGATCCATAAAAACACTACTAAAATTTCTCTAATTACATATAAAGTAATTGGTGTAATATATTTTTCTTTTTTGTCTTCCATAAATGTATAACAACGTAGCTCCTTTAGCTAACAAATAACCAATTGCCAAAATTAAAATTTACTTAATAATTAATATTTAGTAATTAACTAAAACCGATCGGGTTAATTTTCTTTTTAGATATTCTTTTTAAATTTTTCTGTTAAGGAATTAATTTTATCAGAATCAATGAATATTATATTATTTTTTATTGCAT
This sequence comes from Melioribacteraceae bacterium, assembly GCA_041741395.1. Taxonomy (GTDB): domain Bacteria; phylum Bacteroidota; class Ignavibacteria; order Ignavibacteriales; family Melioribacteraceae. The sequence continues at coordinate 2,733 of JBGSKB010000242.1, read as the reverse complement.
TACTTTCTATTTTCTCACAAATCTTTTCAACAGCATTTTCTGTAAACTTTCCAGAAATAATTATTGCTACTTTTGAAAGTTTCTCTTTTTTTCTGGTATATACATCATAAAATGATATTTTCATAGCATCTTCAATCTGAGAAATAATTGTATCTATTTCAGAATTCGCTCCACCAGAAATATCTCCATATTTTACTTGTGCACCCCAAAATTCATATTCTTCAAATTCAGTTCTTCTTGCAAAAACAACATCTTGCCCAAATTCTCTTTTCCCGTGATTATAGCGTACATTAACAAAACCCAGTTTTCTCAAAAGTGGGATTACTAATGATTGAGTAAATTCTTTCTCATTGTTCGTATCATCAATAGCTTTGAAAGGAGAACCAATTGTTATAGATGCTGCTCCATCAATTTCAGAGATTAATTGTTCTGCGAAATTTATAACTGAATCTAATTTTTCAGTTTCGATTTCACATGAATATTCAAGGAAAATATAATTTCCATCATCTTCGTAATTATCAAATTTTATATCACCAATTTCTTTTTCACGTTCTTGAATAATATCTCTTTTCGTTTCCATATGAAGTTTAAAACCAATATCTCCATCCCAATATTTTCTTGTCCCAGAATCAGTGAAATTTACAATAACCTTTTTATCTCCAATTTTTTCTATACTATATGGAATCGTATCAAGATGAACAACATTTTCTAAATGTTGCAAACAAATATCAAATCTTAATTTTTTTGGTAAATCATTTACATTTTTGTTTTTGAATAAATGTTTTGGAACAATAAAATTTTCTCCATCATTTTCGATTTCTGTTTCATCAATGAAAATCGTAAAAATCTCACCTTCATAATATTTTATTTCAATTCCCATATTGGTTACCTAATATCGTGTTACCGTCAGCTTATGGCTAATCTGTAGTCCATATCAAAAATTCTAGATTACAACAACAACTTTTATTTATAAAAAATGTTTCTTAGAACAAACTACTTAAAGAGCAACTATACTTTATAAACGCAACTCTATAATTACAAAAATGCCACAATGAAATAGTTTACCCCGAACTTGATTCGGGGCGGTCGGGTGGAAAAGCTGGTTATACCACAATCATTTTCCCATTTTTAAAAAGAAACTCGCAGGATATTTTTTTGTGAAATTATGTTTCTCGTGCCACATTACTCCTAAATTTGTTAGTCCGTTTATACCGAGACTACCAATTAAATATTCTGCAGATCCCTTTGCAATAATTGGGTATGAGCTTACGATTGCTGAAGCGGCTGTTCCAAAATTCTTGAAAAATTTCTTTTCAATATTACCCCATTCGATTTCAGCTTCTTTTAAATGATGTCTTAATTCTTCTTCAAGAATCTTAATATTCTTTTCATCAAAAAGATTATCGCTCATACAATCTCGCCAAATGCGACTTAAAAAGTCTCTAATTTCTGATAAATAATTTTGTTTCCTTATTTTTAATGCATAATCAATATTTGAATTATTTAAAAAACTAATTCCTATTTCTTGAAACGCTTTAGAAAATGAATTCCAGTGTTCTTGTTTAATCATAAAATTTGAATGATCCATTTCAATTTCTTCCCACCGAAATGCCATATCCGTAATCAGACTTGAATTAATTGAAGATGCAATCAATTTCGCCATTTCGAAATTAGCGCCAGATTTTATTGCTAAATAAGAATCTCTAAATTGCTTCTTATCTTCATTTATAAAAGGAACAAAATATGGGTGATTATCTCTTTTGACATGAACCATTGAAACAACATTTTCAATTTCTTCTGGGGAAATATCTTTTTTAAATTCCTTTAACATTTCTCTTATTCTTGAGTCAGGATAAGAAATTAAATGCCATTCCTTCATTTCTTCTAACGCTTCTTCTGGAACATCATCAATATATTTTTCCATGTCTGGATTTTCGTCAAATCTTTTTTGTGAGGTCATCATACATTCATAATTTAGCTTAGCGTCAAAATCACAAGGATTTTTTATAAAATTTACAATTCCAGCTTCAATCCAAGGAAATAGAGTAAACCACAAACGCAGATCTTTTAATGTAGTTTCAAGATATTTATCAGGATGTTCAAGCGGATTGAATTCAGGTCTAACCATTCTTGGGTCTGTGAATGTATCAACAACAAATATTTTTTTAGAATACAATGAATGTCTAGTTATCCCACGTATCATTGCCGCCGGTTCATAATGGCCTATATACAATGCTGCATCATTATCCGCTTCACTTTTTAATATTCTCTGTAAATCTTTTTCATGTGGCCATACTGCTAATACAGCAGAGTGTATTTTTTGAACTGCTTTTGGAGTACATGCTTTTTTTATCGTTTTTATATCAATGTTATCTTTATTTTTTAATTCTAGAGCATCAACGAGTAGATTATAAAACAATATGTTTTTACCGCGTAGTGTAAGATTTTCGGAAATAGTTGGAATGTTCTTAGTGAGAATTGTATCCCAATCCTTTTTATTTGAGCAACAATTTTTGAATTTATTCCCCGTGCCACAAGGACATAAATCATTACGACCAAGCTTGATTTTTTTTGTCATAATATTTGTGGTATAACATATATAATTAGGCGCCAAGTGCCGTTAATTAATTTTTCTGCTATCAGAAAATTTATATGTTAGTTTTTTTTTTTTTCGTTCTCAACTTTCATACTTCCTTTTCACTCTATTTAAAACTTTAAAAAATGAGAACTTAG
>JBGSKB010000241.1:0-3345 GCA_041741395.1 Melioribacteraceae bacterium | reverse complement strand
TTCATTTCTAAGTAAAATATTTCCAACTTGCGGACCATTTCCATGGGTAATAATGATATTAAAATCCTTTTTTATAAGATCAACCAATTGTTTGCAAGTATCAAAAGTATTTTTTTCTTGCTCATCTATAGTTCCAATTTCATTACCTCTTAGTAAAGCATTCCCACCTAAAGCAACTACCGCAAGTTTTTTTTTCATATTATTCCTTTTTCTCGTAAAACAGTTTCCAAAGTTATTGAACCAATTTCTTGCAATTCATACATTACTCTTGTTGAAGGTTTATTGATTTTTAATATTCTACCCAAATCAATTGGAGTTCCAATTACAACTGAGTCGCAATCTACATTATTGATTGTTTCTTCAAGGTCTTTCATTTGATCATCGCCATATCCCATTGCCGGCAATAAAATTCCAATGTTGGGATATTTTTCAAATGTTTTTGTTATTGAATTTACAGTATATGGTCTCGGATCAACAATTTCCTTTGCACCAAGTTTTTGAGCTGCAACAGTACCGGCACCGTATTTCATTTCCCCGTGAGTTAATGTTGGACCATCTTCAACAACCAAAACTCTTTTATTTTTGATTAGTTCCGGTTTATCAACAATTAATGGAGAAGCTCCTTCAATAATAATTGCATTTGGATTTACGGATCTCGTATTATTTATAACTGTTAAAATGTCTTCCGGTTTTGCGGAATCAATTTTATTAACAATTACGGCATCAGCTAATCTTAATGATGTATTTCCGGGATAATATGTTAACTCGTGTCCCGGACGGTGCGGATCAACAACTGTAAAAGTTACATTAGGTTTATAAAATGGCATGTCATTATTTCCACCATCCCATAAAATTACATCAGCTTCTTTTTCAGCCTCGCGCAAAATAGCTTCATAATCAACACCTGCATAAATAATTCCGCCAAGTGCAATGTGTGGTTCATATTCTTCAATTTCCTCAATTGTACAATTATGATTTTTTAAATCTTCCAAAGTTGCAAATCGTTGCACTTTTTGTTTTACCAAATCTCCATAAGGCATTGGGTGACGAATTGCTACAACTTTTTTCCCTTCTTCCCGTAGAATTTTTACAATTTTTCTTGAGGTTTGAGATTTTCCGCAACCGGTTCTTGTTGCTAAAATCGCAATTACCGGTTTTGTACTTTTTATCATTGTTTCTTCACCGCCAAGTAAACGGAAAGAAATTCCAGCAGCATTAACGATTGATGCTTTTGTCATTACATAATTAAATGGAACATCCGAATATGAAAAAACGACTTCTTGAACTTTTAATTCTTTTATTAAATCTACTAATTCACTTTCATCATAAATTTTTATTCCGTTTGGATATAATTTTCCGGCTAATTCTGCCGGGTATAATCTTCCATCTATATTTGGAATTTGCGCTGCAGTAAATGCAACAACATTATATTCTTCATTATCTCTAAAAACCACATTAAAATTGTGAAAATCTCTACCTGCTGCACCCATAATTAGAATATTTTTTTTCGACATAAAAACTCCAACTTGTGTATAATATTACATTATTTAGTATTTTATTTCAATATTAACAAATTATTTTAATTTTGATAAATTATTAATTTGCTTTTATAATCGTAAATTACTAAAAATTTTTTGATTTTTAAAAATAAAATTATAAAAAAGACAATTTGTAGATTTTGATTTTGCAGTTGAACAAGGAAAAATGGAGTAGAAAAATCTACTCCACTGTTACACTTTTTGCAAGATTTCTTGGCTGGTCAACATTTAATCCCTTTTTAACTGCAATATGATAAGACAATAATTGTAAAGGAATTACGTTTAAAATTGGCATTAACATTCTAATGGTAGTTGGAATTTTAATAGAATAATCAACTAAATTATCTATTTCATTATCATTCTCACTTGCAATTGCAATAAGTCTACCACCTCTTGCTTTTACTTCTTGTATGTTACTAATCACTTTATCATAAACTGAATCTTTTGGTGCTAGAAAAACTACCGGCATATTCTCATCAATAAGTGCTATTGGTCCATGCTTCATTTCAGCAGCCGGGTATCCCTCAGCATGAATGTATGATATTTCTTTTAATTTTAATGCACCTTCTAATGCAACTGGAAAATTATAACCTCTCCCCAAGTATAAAAAATTTGTTGCGTCAACAAACTTCTCAGCTATTTTTTCAATTTGATCATTAAGTAATAATATTTTTTCAACCTTTTCAGGAATTGTTTTTAATTCTCTAATTATCTCTGCTCCATCTTGTGGACTTGTTATTTTTCTTCTACCAATAAGTAAAGTAATTAGTGCTAAAACAATTACTTGTGATGTAAATGCTTTAGTGGAAGCAACCCCAATTTCAGGTCCAGCATGCAAATAAACTCCAGCATCTGTTTCTCTGGCAATTGAACTGCCAACTGCGTTTACTAAACCAAGAGTTAGTGCACCACGCCTTTTTGTTTCTTTTAGTGCAGCTAATGAATCAAGAGTTTCACCACTTTGTGAAATAAATATTACAGTATCGTCAGGAGAAAGAATCGGATTTCTATATCTAAATTCTGAGGCATATTCAACTTCAACTGGAATATTTGTATATCTTTCCAGCATATACTCCCCAACTAAGCCTGCGTGCCAAGAAGTTCCGCATGCAGTAATAATAATTCTTTTGGATAAGGCAATTCTATCGATGTAGCCAGTTAATCCGCCCAATTTAGAGATTCCATCATCTTCAAGTAATCTTCCTCTTAAAGAATTTCTCAATGATTCAGGTTGTTCCATAATTTCTTTTAGCATAAAGTGTTCATAACCACCTTTGCTAATCTCATCCAAAGACATTTTTACTTCTTGGATATCTTTATTTATTTTTTCATCAAAAATAGTTTTGGCTTTAAAACCATCTTTTGTTATAACTGCCATTTCATTGTCTTCTAAATATACTATTTTGCTTGTATGAGCAATTAATGCATTTACATCTGACGCAATAAAATTTTCATTTTCGCCAATGCCAATTACTAATGGTGATCCATTTTTAGCAACAATTAATTCATTGGGATAATCTTTATGCATTACTACTATTCCATAAGTACCTTCCACTTCGTTTAATGCTACTCTTACACCTTGAAAAAAATCGGCTTTTTCTTTTACATTTTTATCAATCAAGTTAACAAGAACTTCCGTATCGGTTTCACTATAAAAGCTATAACCTTCTTTAATTAAAGCTTTTTTAAGAACTCCGAAATTCTCAATTATTCCGTTATGAATGAGGAAAATAGTTTCTTCTTTGTTTGTATGTGGATGAGCATTGATTTGATTTGGTACACCATGTGTTGCCCAACGGGTATGTCC
>JBGSKB010000240.1:0-2129 GCA_041741395.1 Melioribacteraceae bacterium | reverse complement strand
TAACTCTTTTATTTGCTGTATTACACTTTCCAAATGTGCATTATTTTCTTGATGAACCGTAATAATATTTGCCCCAGCTTCAGCAAATTTTGGGATTAAATTTTGCGGGTTGTTTATCATTAAATGAACATCAAGAGGTTTTTTTGTAATTTTTTTTACTGCAGAAATTATCAAAGGTCCAAAAGTGATGTTTGGAACAAATTGTCCATCCATTATATCACAGTGAATAAAATCACAATTACCAAGTTCAACTGCTCTAATTTGCTGTGATAATTTAGTAAAATCTGCTGCAAGAATTGAAGGAGCTAAGTAAGCCATTTTTAATCTTGATTTTTAGTAATAAATAAGTCTATCGAATCCCCAACTTCAATTAATGAATTTTTACTAGGATATTGAGAAATAATTGTATTCGGTAAAAGATTTCTAGATGCTTCGTATGTAATTATTCCAATCTCTAAGGAATTTGTTTCAAGAGTTGATGTAGCTTCTTTTAATGACATTCCTAATAAATCTGGAACTCTAACCATTCCACGATTTGGACCAATACTAACCATAAGTTTAATTTTTGATCCTTTTGAAAGATTCATTCCAGCAGATGGATATTGGTCAACAATTGAATTTTGTGAAAGTTCAGATTTTACTTCTTCAATTTCTGAAATTTCGAAACCAAGCCTTTCAATTGTAATTTGTGCATCTCTAACTGATTTTTCAAACAAATCCGGCATTTTCTTTAATGGATTTCCTCCGCTTATATGTAAAGAAATTCTTCTATTTTTTTTAACGTAACTCCCAGCTAAAGGTTTTTGAAATATCACATGATCTCTTGGGATTTTTTCATCATACCTTGTTACTTCAAAAGAAGCAACTAAATCATTATCATCTAAAATTTCAGAAGCTTCTTCCTTCGATTTCCCAATTACATCCGGAACTTGAATTTCATCACTATCAATATATAATGGCATAACTATAACATCCAAAATAAATGCCAAAATTGCAATTATAGCTGCTGCAATAGCTGTTAAAGTTAATATTTTATTAAATGTTGCTTTCATTTGTTCAAATATATTAAATGGCTTTTTTTATAACAACTTATAATTTTTTATTCTTAGTAAAATATTGTAATTTTACTTTTATTTCCGACTTATAAAAACAATTATTTTGTTATTCAATTTTAGGGGTGTTAATGTTTAAAAATCATCCGAAAGGTCTTGCAGTTCTATTTTTTACAGAAATGTGGGAAAGATTCGGTTTTTATACTATGCTTGCAATTTTCGTTTATTATCTTCAAGAAAATTTTGGCTGGGATCAAGCAACAGTAACAAATATATATGGAATTTTTATGGCTGGAGTTTATTTTACTCCAATTATAGGCGGTTGGATTGCTGATAATCTTTTAGGCTATGGTAAAACTATTATTCTTGGTGCAATTACAATGGGATTAGGTTATGCATTAATGGCTGTTCCAACCGATCAACCTTATTTAGTGTTTGCAGCGATGGGAATTATTGCAATTGGTAATGGGCTATTTAAAGCAAATATTTCTGTTCTTGTTGGAAATTTATACGGACATTCTCAAATATCCCTAAAAGATGCGGGATTTAATATTTTTTATATGGGAATAAATGTTGGTGCATTTTATGCCCCATTTGCTGCAGCGGGAATTAAAAACTTTGTGATTGAAAATTTTGGAGCTTCTTTAGCTCAAGGATATAATGCTGGATTCGGAATTGCTTCCGTTGGGATGGTTTTTTCACTACTAATTTTTTCAGTGTTTAGAAAATATTATAAAGATGCAGATTATCAATCCAAAAAAGAAACTAAATCTGAGAAGGATGTTGTATTAACAAAAGAACAAGAACGAGAAAGAATAATTGCTTTACTTACTGTTTTTGGGATTGTAATATTTTTCTGGATGGCATTTCATCAAAATGGAGCAGCGTTATCATTATTTGCAAGAGATTACACACATCAATGTGTTGGGAAATTTACATATTTACTTTTTGATGTAATTAGTCTACATGCAATACTTTTTATTATTTTTGGTTTAACATTAGTAATCAAAAAAACAAGTACAACAAAATCAAAAACTATTGGAGGATTTTTTGCTGCAACTGGTTTAGTAGTATTGA
>JBGSKB010000239.1:0-1939 GCA_041741395.1 Melioribacteraceae bacterium | reverse complement strand
TTGAGTTTAAAGAAAAGGGCATTGAAATTTCTCAAGAAGATGTTGAGAAAAGTTTATTAAATAGAGATTCAATTGATAGCACGCGTGCTGTAAGTCCTTTAACTAAAGCTGAAGATGCAGTTGAAATTGACACAACAAATTTAACAATTGATCAAGAAATTGAAAAAATTGTAGAAAAAATTAGAAATAACGGAAAACAAAATTAACAACCATCAAACAAACTAATGTTAAACTAAAAATAATAAATGTGTTTTTATTCTGATGATGGTAAAGAAAAAAAATACATAAATATCAAAGTTGGAGTTTAAATGTCAGAAGAAAAAGAAGTTAAAAAGAGCAAAACTGTATTTGAATCAACAAAATTCATGAATGCAGATGAATACTCAAATGAAGAACTTCAAACACTTGCCAGACTTTATGATCAATCATTTCAAGATCTTAAAGAAGGTGAAATCATAAAAGGGAAAATTGTTGGAATTACTGACGACAATGTTGTTTTAGATGTCGGTTTCAAATCAGATGGTACAATTCCTCGCAGCGATTTTACAGCAACTGAAGAAATCAAAATTGGAAACGATGTTGATGTTGTTATTGAAAGTGTTGAAGATGAAGATGGAAATTTATTATTAAGTAAAAAACGTGCTGACTTCTTAAAAGTTTGGGCAAAAATTATTGATGCACATGAAAATGAAACAATTCTTACCGGTAAAATTCTTAAAAGGATTAAAGGCGGAATGGTTGTTGACATTATGGGAATTGAATCTTTCTTGCCTGGTTCACAAATTGATATTAGACCAGTAAGAGATTTTGATGCATTTGTTGGTCAGACAATGGATTTCAAAATTGTTAAAATTAATAACGCAACTGAAAATGTTGTTGTGTCACATAAAGCATTAATTGAAGAAACAATTTCTGATCAAAGAAAAGAAATTCTTGAAGGATTAGATAAAGGTCAAATTCTTGAAGGAACTGTTAAAGCTATTACAGACTTTGGTGTTTTCATTGATCTTGGCGGAGTAGATGGATTAATTCACATTACAGATTTAAGCTGGGGAAGAATTAATCATCCAAGTGAAATTGTTAAACTTGATGAAAAAATTAAAGTTGTTGTTACAGATTTTGATATGGAAAGAAAGAGAATTTCTCTTAGCTTAAAACAACTTCAACCTCATCCTTGGGAAAAAATTGATGAGAATTACAAAATTGGCGACAAAGTTTCCGGAAGGGTTGTTTCACTTACAGATTACGGCGCATTTATTGAAATTGAAAAAGGGATTGAAGGTTTAATCCACATTTCTGAAATGAGCTGGACTCAACATATTTCTCATCCTTCACAGCATGTTTCAATGGGACAAAATATTGAAGCTGTAATTTTAAGTCTCGATAAATCAGAGAAGAAAATTTCTCTTGGAATGAAACAATTAACTCCAGATCCATGGCAAGAATTGTTGAAGAAATATCCAGTCGGGTCAAAGCATTTAGGAACTGCAAGAAATTTAACAAACTTTGGTGTGTTTGTTGAATTGGAACCTGGAATTGATGGATTGGTTCATATTTCAGATTTATCTTGGACGAAAAAAGTTCGTCATCCCGGAGAAATTGTTAAAAAAGGTGAAAAACTTGATGTAATAGTTTTAAGCATCGATACTGAAGAAAGAAAAATTTCTTTAGGACACAAACAAGTTTCAGCTAATCCTTGGGATAATTTTGAAAATGTTTACCATGTTGGAAAACTTGAAGATGTTAAAGTTGTTAGAATTATTGAAAAAGGAGTAATTGCAGAATTAGCTTTAGGCGTTGATGGATTTATTCCTACCTCACAACTTTCTCCATCAAAAATTAAAAATGTTTCACTTTCATTCCCAATTGAAACAATGTTAAGTGCAAAAATTGTTGAATTCGATAAAGAGAATAAAAAAATTGTACTTAGTGTAATTGC
>JBGSKB010000238.1:0-9906 GCA_041741395.1 Melioribacteraceae bacterium | reverse complement strand
AAAGGTTTTGAAAATGTTTTAATGAAAGGAAAAATTTTTAAAGGTTATTGTTATGTTAAGCTGGAAGGCTTTAAAACAAAAAAGGATTTCGATTTTTGGCTAAATTTATGTCTGCAGTTTAATGAAAAAGCTAAATCATCAAAGAAATAAAATTATATAATTAATTCAGTTATTAAATTTATTTTTATAATCGACTGGTGACATTCCCACAAATTTCTTAAAAATATCTCTAAATGATTTACTATCCGTATAACCGACATCATACATAATTTCAGAAACGGTTTTCTTCCCTTTTTCCAAATCAATTTTTGCAGCTTCTATTTTTACGCGCTGAATATATTCGATAATTGTATTTTTGGTTGCGGTTTTAAATCTTCTTTCAAAAGTTCTTCTTCCTAAATTAAATCTTTCGGATAATTCATCGACCGTAATTTTTTCTTTAAAATTTTCTTCTATATAATTTTGTGCGGAAAGTATTAAACTATCTTTATGTTCTTTTTGTCCCTTAAAAATTCTAAACGGAAGCTGAGTTGTTTTATCCGTATCAAGCAAGAAAAATTTGGAAGCCATAATTGCCATTTCTTTGCTCGTGTATTTTTCAACCAAATACAAAAGTAAATTCCAGTAAGAAGTTGCGCCGCCGCTTGTGTAAATTCCGTTTTGATCCGTAATAATTTTATCTTCAACAAATTTAACTTTGGGAAACATTTCTCTAAATTGATTTGCAAAAAGCCAATGAGTTGAACACTGTTTTTCATTTAACAATCCCGTTGAAGCCAATAAAAATGCGCCGATACATAAGCTTGCAATTTCAGCTCCGCCATTGTATTGATCTAGAATAAACTCAATAAAATCTTTGTTAAGCTCAATTGCTTTTTTAATATTTCCGCTGATTGCCGGAACTATAACTAAATTTGCTTGGGTGTATTTTTCAATTGTGTTATTCGTATGAATTGTAATTGTTCCAAAATTTAATTTTACTTCATTTGTTAATCCGACTAACTGAACATTAAAAAACGGCTCGTGTCCGGCTTCTTTAAAAAAATTATTAACTGCAAAAAACATATATTGCGGATCAACGATCGCAGCCGGAATTGCAGTTTCAGGAACTAAAATAATTACATTTTTCATGCAGAAAATGTATAAAAAGATGTTGTCGCAATCAACCCGTAAGTTTGGCGTATTTGCATATTAGAAAAAGACAAAATATCTGTTATATTTGTTTAGAATTTCTAAAATTTTGTAAACTAAGAAATGTTAAAATTCTATCAAATAATATTTTTGAAAAAAAATAGCTGGGATAAAAAATGCAAAAATTAAGAGTTGAGAGTTTTTCAATTTCTATTGATGGCTTTGGAGCTGGTCCACAACAAAGCCTAGAAAATCCGCTTGGGATTGGAGGGACAGATTTGGCTAAATGGTTTTTCCCGACAAAAACTTTTCAAAAATATGTGATGGGAAAAGATGGAGGAACAACCGGCATTGATAATGATTTTGCCGAACGTGGATTTAATAATATCGGCGCATGGATTTTAGGCAGAAATATGTTTGCTCCAACTCGTGGACCATGGCTTGATGAAAATTGGAAAGGTTGGTGGGGAGATAATCCTCCTTATCATGTTCCGGTTTTTGTACTTACAAATTATCCTCGCAAATCTATTGAAATGGAAGGCGGAACTACTTTTCATTTTATTACGGATGGAATTTATTCTGCACTTAAAAAAGCCTTTGATTCCGCAAATGGTAAAGATGTTAGAATTGGCGGAGGCGTTAATGTTATACGCCAATGTTTAAAAGAAAAATTAATAGATGAAATGCACATAGTAATTTCTCCGGTTTTTCTTGGAGCTGGAGAAAATCTTTTTTCGGAAATCAACATGATTGATTTGGGATATAATTGTGCAGAAAATATATCAACAGAAAATGCAACTCATTTAATTATTAAAAAAATATGAAGGGAAATAATTATGAAAAATATACATCCATATTTCAATTTTAACGGAAATACAGAAGAAGCATTTAATTTTTACAAATCTGTTTTTGGTGGAGAATTTCTTGGTGTAATGAAATTTAAAGATATGCCGGATGCTCAAAATTTTCCAACTGAAGTACAAGAAAAAATTATGCATATCTCTTTGCCTTTGTGCAACGGAATTATAATGATGGGAACCGATTTGATTGAGTCTATGGGACACAAATTTATTCCCGGAAATAATATGCACATTATGATTGCAACCGATTCAAAAGAAGAAGCTGATAATTTGTTTAACAAACTTTCCGTTGGAGGAAAGATTGAAATGCCAATGGCAGATCAATTTTGGGGAGATTATTACGGAAATTTTACAGATAAATTCGGTGTTAATTGGATGATTGATTTTTCCAAAGAACAATAAACCTAAACAAAATATGGAGAAATAAAATGGCAGAGGAAAATTTGGATTTATTAACTGCTAGAAAAATTGCATTGCAACTTGGCGTTTCCGGTGCTATTGTTTCTAAAGCAATTAGAAAACTAAATATTAAAGCTGACTTAGTAAAAAGCGGTTGTAGTTATTATAGAATAGATGTTATAAAACAAATTAACGCTTCGCTAAAATCAAAATAATTTTAAGTGCAAAGATGCGATTTTTCCTAAAGATTGCATCTTTGGTGTAAAAAAAGAAATTCAATTTAACAGATTTTGTAAAATCAAAAAATATTATTAAGAATGGAAATTTTAAATACTACTCCAGATCAAGAAATAATAACGCAAAGAGTTTTTAATTTTCCAATTGATTTAATTTACCAAGCGTTTGCAAATCCCAATCATCTTAAAATTTGGTGGGGACCAAAGGGTTTCACAAATACTTTTAATACTTTTGAATTTAAGCCCGGGGGTAAATGGAGTTTTATCATGCATGGTCCGGATAAAGGAAATTATGTTAATGAGTGTGTGTTTATAATTGTTGAAAAAAATAATTTAATTGTCTGGGATCGTCTTTCAAATCCAATATTTTATGTGATTGTTCAATTTCAAGAAATTTCAGAATCCAAAACAAAAATAATATTTAGACAATTATTTGCTTCTGTTGAATTGTGCAATAAAATAAAATTACATACAGTTGGAAAAAACGACGAAAATTTTGATCGGTTAGAAATTGAATTAACTAAAATGAGAAAGGATTTAAAATGAATTCAATAATTCCAAATTTATGGTTTGATAAAAACGCTGAAGATGCTGTAAACTTTTACACTTCACTTTTTGAGAATTCTAAAATCGGTCACGTACAAAAATATGGTAAGGAAGGTTTTGAATTTCATCAAATGCCGGAAGGCGCAATAATGACAATTGAATTTGAATTAATGGGACAAAAATTTCTCGCTTTAAATGGCGGACCTGTTTTCAAATTTAATGAATCCGTTTCGTTTTATGTTTATTGCGAATCTGATGAAAAAATTACCAAACTATATGATATTTTATCAAAAGACGGAAGCATTAATATGCCGTTAGATAAATATGATTGGAGTGAAAAGTATGCTTGGGTAAAAGATAAATTTGGAGTTTCGTGGCAATTGGCTGTTGATAAGATTAATTCCGGACAAAAAATTTTACCCGCACTTTTATTTGCAAATGATAAATTTACAAAAGTTAAAGAAGCGGTAACATTTTATAATTCCATTTTTAGTAATTCGAAAATTATTATGAAATTTCCATATCCACCATCTGAAAATATTCCACAAGATACTTTGCTTTTCGTACAATTTAATTTGTCAAATTATTTATTTAATGCAATGAGCGGACAAGGAAAACATAATTTCGATTTCAACGAAGCAATTTCATTTATTGTAAATTGTGAAAATCAAAAAGAGATTGATTATTATTGGGAAAAACTTGGTGATGGCGGTGATGAAAATGCGAAGGTCTGCGGCTGGCTAAAAGATAAATTTGGAGTTTCTTGGCAAATTGTTCCGACAAAACTTTCTAAATTATTAAGTAGCGGAAATAAAGAACAAACTTCTTCCGTTATGAATGAATTATTAAAAATGAAAAAACTTGATTTGAATATTCTTGAACAAGCATATCAAAATAATTCTTAAAATATTTTAAAATTTTCTTGAAAGGAATTTAAAATGGAAAAATTAAAATTTAATATTTCTATAAATGCATCACGAGAAAAAGTTTGGAAAATTCTTTGGGAAGATGAAACATATAGAAAATGGGCATCAGTATTTTCAGAAGGATCTTGCGCAAAATCCGATTGGAAAGAAGGGAGCAAAATTCTTTTTCTAGGCTCCAATAATGACGGGATGATTAGCAAAATTGCAGAACTTCGTGAAAATGAATTTATGTCGTTTGAGCATTTAGGGCAACTCAAAAACGGAGTTGAAGATTTTGAAAGTGAAGAAATAAAAAAATGGTCGGGAATTTTTGAAAATTACACATTAAAACCAATTGGCAATAAAACTGAATTAATTATAGAAATGGATATGAATGATGAATACAAAGATTTTTTTCTTAAAACATGGCCTTCAGCATTGAATAAAATTAAAGAATTGAGTGAACAATAAAAAAGTGAACCGTTAAACGTCAAAAGTGAAAAGAAAAATTATTCGTGAATTCGTGTCTTTTTTAATAATATTCTAATTTAAGGAAATATGAAAAGAAAATTAAAATTACAAATGCAAATTTCTGTTGATGGATTTGTTTCAACCGGAACAAATGATGATCAGACTTGGGTTACGTGGGCATTGGAAGATATTTTTCAAGATGTTTGGGATTTATCAAATTCAGCCGATACAATTCTTATCGGTAGAAAATTAGCTGTTGATTATATTCCTTTTTGGCAAGAAACTTTTAAAAATCCCAATGATCCAATGTTTGCATTTGCTAATCAAATTGTAAATGCGAGAAAAATTGTTTTCACAAAAACTTTAGAAAAATCAATTTGGGAAAATACGGAAATTGCTAAAGGTGATTTGGTTGATGAAGTTAATAATCTAAAAGATCAAAATGGAAAAGACATTGTTGTTTATGGAGGAACTTCTTTTGTTTCATCGTTGGTTGAAAATAATTTAATAGATGAATTTTATTTTTATGTTAATCCAGTAGTGCTTGGTAAAGGAGAAACGATTTTTGATAAGTTAAAAAATCCAATCAAAATGACTCAAGTAAAATCAAAAGAATATAATAGCGGAATTAATTTATTTTTTTACAAATTGAAAGAATAAAAATGAGTAGAAAACTAAAATTGCAAGTACAAATTTCTGTGGATGGATTTATTGCCGGAACAAACAGTGAAATGGATTGGATAACATGGAATTGGAGCGAAGATATAAAAAAATATGTTTCAGAATTGACTAATTCATTTGACACAATTCTTCTTGGAAGAAAACTCGCTGAGGGATTTATTCCATATTGGAAAAATGTTGCTGAAGATAAGAATCATGAAGAACATAAATCTGGAATTATTTTCACGAATACGCCAAAAATAGTTTTTACAAAAACTCTTGAAAAATCAGAATGGGAAAATTCAGTTTTGGCTAAAGGTGATTTAAAGGAAGAAATAAACAAACTCAAAAATCAAGAAGGAAAAGATATTATTGTTTACGGTGGTGCAAATTTTGTATCAAATTTAATTAAAGAAAATTTGATAGATGAACTTCACCTTTTTGTAAATCCAGCAGTAATTGGAAAAGGTTTATCTATTTTTCATAAATTAGAAAATAAGAAAGAGCTGAAATTATTGCATTCGCAAGCCTTTGAATGCGAAATAAATTTATTACATTATTCTCTAAAGTAATTTTTTATCGGTAGAAAACTTTATAAATCAACATTAACTGCGTTCTATTTCTATATATAGTTTGGAATAAAATTTTATGCAAAAAAATTTCACAAACATTGGTGAATACATTGCAAACTTTCCCGAAGAAGTTCAGTTAAAATTAATTCAACTTCGAAAAACAATTGCCGAAGCTGCTCCAAATGCTGAAGAGAAAATCTCTTATCAAATGCCAACATTTTTTCTTAACGGAAATTTAGTTCATTTTGCGGCGTATAAAAATCATATAGGATTTTATCCAACACCAAGCGGAATTACAGCTTTCGAAAAGGAATTATCAAATTATAAAAGTTCAAAGGGTGCAATTCAATTTCTAATTGATAAACCCATTCCAGCAAAATTAATTTCTAAAATTGTAAAATTTAGAGTTGAAGAAAATTTGAGAAAAGTTAAGAAGAATAAATCTTAAAAATGGAAGGAAATCAAAATGTCTTTTCAAGTATATTTAGATAACATTCAAACAAAGACTGGAAAATCACCAACAGACTTTAATAATCTTGCAGAGAAAAAAGGATTTACTGAAAAAGGGAAAATTAAAACTGGAGTTAAAGCATCGCAAATAACTGATTGGCTTAAAGAAGAATTTAGTTTAGGTCATGGACATGCAATGGCAATTTATGCTTTGCTAAAAGGCAAAAAAGAATAATTACATTTTCATAAATTAAAAGACTTTAAATTTATTAGGGGATTTATGAAGCGACCAGAACCAAACGAATTTAATCCATATTTCCATAAGTATATTGATCTTGTTGAAGATGGTGATTTTTTTGAAATATTTAAAAATGATACTGAATCAACAATTGAGTTTTTTAAAAATATATCGGAAGAAAAACATAACTTTAAATATGCACCGGAAAAATGGACAGTTAAAGATGTTCTGATGCATATAATTGATACTGAGAGAATTTTTTCTTATCGCGCACTTGTTTGTGCAAGAGGTGATGATAAAACTTTATTGCAAAGAGCCGATGAAAACTTATTTGCCGCCAATGTTGATGTTTCAAAAAGATTGCTTGAAAGTTTGTTGGATGAATTTTTAGTCGTAAGAAAAAGCATGAAATTTTTATTAGAAAATATTACAGAGGAAAAGTTAAAATTTTTAGGCAATAATGGAGAGTTTAAAATTTCTGCAAGAGCTTTGGGGTATATAAGTATTGGTCACACTAAACATCATATAAATGTAATCAAAGAGAGATACTTATAATTTAGTATAATCTTCAATTAAAAATATTTACAATTCTAACTGAAATTTTATAAGAAAGTAATTTCCATGGAAAACATTACACCACATACAACTATTTGGTATGAGTTAAAAGATGCAATCCGCGGAAGTGAAGCAGATTACACTCAAATTCCTCTTGGTAAAGCAATATTCCTTCTTGCCATTCCAATGATTTTAGAATTAATAATGGAATCAACATTTGCAGTGGTGGATATTTATTTTGTCGGATCACTTGGTGCTTCTGCAGTAGCAACTGTTGGATTAACGGAAACATATATGTTTCTTCTTTATTCGATTTGTATGGGTTTGGCAATGGGTGTTACTGCTTTAATTGCGAGAAGAATTGGAGAAAAAGATAAAGAAAAAGCCGGAATTACTGCTGTTCAATCAATATTTATCGGCATTTTGGCTTCTATTCCGTTTTCAATTGCCGGAATTTTTTATAGTAAAGAATTGCTGGAATTAATGGGTGCTGATATTTGGATTCTAAATAATGGTGTTGGATATGCACAATGGATGCTTGGCGGAAATTTTGTAATAATGCTGCTCTTTGTTATAAATGCAATTTTTAGAGGTGCTGGAGATGCTGCAATTGCAATGCGTGTTTTATGGATTGCAAACGGTCTCAATATTATTTTGGATCCACTTTTAATTTTTGGTTATGGACCAATTCCGGCTTTTGGAATTGAAGGAGCTGCAATTGCTACAAACATTGGAAGAGGTGTTGCAGTTTTAATGCAGTTGTGGTATTTATATAAAGGCGGAAAACATATTAAAGTTCAAAAGTCACAAATCCAATTAAATTTAAAAATAATTTCTTCTCTAATAAAAACTTCTTTAGGTGGAATTGGACAAAATATAATTGCAATGACTTCTTGGATTTTTATAATGAGAATCCTAGCTGAGTTTGGAAGTCATGTGGTAGCCGGAGCAACAATAGCAATACGAATTATGATGTTTACAATGATGCCTGCTTGGGGATTATCAAATGCGGCTTCAACATTGGTTGGGCAAAATCTTGGTGCAAATAGTCCTGAGCGTGCAGAAAAATCTGTGTGGAAAATTGGAACATATAATATGTTTTTCTTAATTGGAGTTTCTATTATTTACTTTATCTATAGTGAAAACTTAGTTTCAATTTTTACTGATGACATTGGAGTAATTTCAGTTGGAGCAATGTGGTTAAAAATTGTTTCATATTCCTATTTTGTTTACGGCTGGTGGATGGTTTCAGTTCAAGCATTTAACGGTGCGGGAGATACAATTACACCGACTAAAATTAATTTAATATTTTTCTGGGTGTTACAAATTCCATTTTCCTATTTAACATCAAAAACTTTGGGCTTTGGTTATGAAGGAATTTTCTGGACAATCTTTGCAACCGAAACCAGTGTTGGAATTTTCACTTTGTGGCTATTTAAAAAAGGTTCTTGGAAAAAAGTAACAGTATAATTTGAATAAAAATGAAATATAAAAAGATTTTACGTGTTTGTCCAAAAGGACATAAATTTTACAAAAGCAGTAATTGCCTAACTTGTCCAATTTGCGAAAAAGAAAAAAAACCAAAAGAAGGATTTCTTCTAAAACTTAGCGCTCCGGCACGAAGAGCTTTGGAGCGAGAAGGAATTTTAACACTTGAGAAATTATCAAAGTTTTCCGAAAAGGAAGTTTTAAATCTACATGGAATTGGACCAACAACAATTCCAAAATTAAAAGAAGAATTAAAGAAAGAATGTTTATCATTTAGAAATTAATTTTTGTAAAATTTTTTATGGATTAATAAATGGCAAAGATTATTAGCGTTAATGAATTCATGAAAAATTTGGAACATCCATTTAAAGAAGGGATTGAAACTTTACGAGAAGTAATAAAAAATTCAAATAAAAATATTGTTGAAGAAATTAAATGGAATGCTTCCAGTTTTAAAATTAATTTTCACTTTGCAACTTTTAAATTGTACCCGCCAAAAAATATTCAGATAGTTTTACACACCGATGCAAAAGTAAAAGAAATTCCAAAACAATTTCATTTAGATGATCCGTATAAATTAATTAAATGGGCAGCACCGGATAGATTTGTCATAACAATTAAATCAAATGATGAAGCAATAATGTCTAAAAATTAAATTTCAAAAATTATAAAAATCTGATTAAGCAATTATAAATTTTTTAATATAAATCACATCTCCCATCACTGTTGTTTAAAAAATACTTGTTAAGTTTTCGGTAGCGAAGAAAATCACATAGATATATTTTACTGATATCAATTTTTGAAAGGAAAAATAATGATATCGCAATATGAAATTTTTACACAATTACATAAATCAGACAAGCCACTTTTACTTGGGAATGTCTGGAGTGTTCAAAGTGCAAAGATTTATGAAAAACTTAAGTTTAATGCTATTGGAACTTCGAGTGCTGCAATTGCAAAATCTTTGGGTTATGAAGATGGAGAAAATATTTCTTTCGAAGAATATTTTAATTTAGTGAAAAAAATTTCTGAAAATACAAACATACCTTTATCTGTTGATTTAGAAGCCGGTTTCGGAAATGATATTGAAACAATATTTTCTAATATTAAAAGACTTTCAGAAATTGGAATTGCCGGAATAAATATTGAAGATTCAACAGTGAAAAATTCTAATAGATCAATTTTGTCCGCAGATTTATTTACTGAAAAATTAACCCAAATCTGCAAAAAACTTAATCAAGAAAAAATAAATATTTTTATTAATGTTAGAACTGACACTTATTTATTAAATCTTGAAAACAAATTAAGCGAGACAAAAAAAAGAATCCACATGTATGAAAGTGCAAATATTCATGGGATTTTTATTCCATGCATAACCAATGCTAAGGAAATTGA
>JBGSKB010000237.1:0-4549 GCA_041741395.1 Melioribacteraceae bacterium | reverse complement strand
AATACTGATGGAATTTATCCCGGTAAATATACTTATGTTGATGATTTCAAACCGGAAGATCAAGCAAAAGTTGCAATGGAAAATTATGATCCCGAATTTCAACAAATAGCAAAAGTTGGAGATATTTTAGCAGGTGGTTATAATTTTGGATCCGGAAGTTCGCGTGAGCAAGCTGCAACAGCATTGAAATATAGAGGTATTAAATTAGTTATCGTCGGTTCTGCAAGTCAAACTTATAAACGAAATGCTCTCAACAACGGTTATTTGGTTATTGAAATTCCAGAATTAGTTGATGATCTTAAAAATAAATTTGGTAACAAATACTTAACAGTAAATACTAATTCAAATGCATATATTGATTTTGTAAATTCTGAATTAGTTTTTGAAAATAAAAAATATAGTTTCGCTCCGGTTGGAACAGCGGCTCAAGAATTGGCTGTTACTGGCGGATTAGAAAACTGGATCAAGAATAATTTATAATATTTTAAGAGGAATTGTGTGATGAAAAATATTTTAAAAAATTTGAATTTATCATTTATCGTTTTGCAAATATTTGTTTTATCAATTTATGTAAATGCTCAAAATGAAGAATTTACTTTTGTTTTTGCAACAGATATTCACATTCAAAAAGAAAGAAATGCCGATAAAGGTTTTACAAAGGCGATTGAAGAAATAAATAAACTAAATCCAGATTTTGTAATAACCGGCGGCGACTTGGTTATGGATGCTCTAGGAGCTAATTTTAATCGTGCCGATAGCCAATATAATCTATACAACGAAACAATAAAATTATTAAATGCTCCACTTTTCAACACTATTGGGAATCATGAAATTTTTGGATGGTACAAAAAAAGCAATATCGAAAGAACTCATCCGGAATTTGGCAAAAAAATGTATGAAAACAGAATTGGAAAACTTTATTATTCTTTCGTTCATAAAGGAGTAAAATTTATAATTCTCGATTCAATTGAAGAACTACCTGAACAAAATGGATACTATGGTTACATTAATAATGAACAAATTGAATGGCTGAAAAAAGAACTTTCCGAAACTGACAAAGAAATGCCAATTATAATTTCTTCACACATTCCGCTTTATACAATGTTTGCTCAAATGACTGAAGGCTCGATGATAGCAAATGATCGCGGACTTGTTGTAGAAAATTCAAAAGAAGTAATTGATCTTTTTAAGGATTATAATCTAAAATTAATTTTGCAAGGACATTTACACTATTTTGAAGATATCAACATGATGAATCGTTTTAATATTATTACCGGAGGAGCAGTT
The DNA here is from genome assembly GCA_041741395.1 of Melioribacteraceae bacterium. Taxonomy (GTDB): domain Bacteria; phylum Bacteroidota; class Ignavibacteria; order Ignavibacteriales; family Melioribacteraceae. Next base: position 3,262 of record JBGSKB010000237.1, on the reverse strand, counting down.
TGTGCAAGGTGGTGGCAAGGACCAAATGAAGGAATGGAAGAAGGATTTTTAATCGTAAAAGTAAAACAAAATAAAATTGAATCAGAGTATTTTGATTACGATTGGCAAGTAGAATAAACTTTTTAATTTTTTTATTTTATCATGATGAAACTTGTCTGTCTTTGGCATGATAATTCTGTTCAGCATATGGTTTTTACTTTTTAATTTGTTTCGAGATTTCTCACTTCGTTCGAAATGACTAAAATTTGTCATGTCGAATCGCTTTTAAATGAGACATCTCATTTTTTATGTTGAACTTTACTCACCAAAGTATCAAAAAACATTTGTTTTATTCGATAATAAATATGTAATTTTTACATCAAATTTTTATGCATATTATTGATGTTAATTAAAATCTCAAAAAACATTTTTATTTATTTACCATATCTTAACCTCCCAAAGTTATACCAAACTTACTGGCGCAATAGTTAATTATTAAATTTATCAAATAAGGAATTCTAGTAATGGGAAAATCAATTTCTCGTATACTATCCGAATTTTCTATCGGATTGAAATATGAAGATTTACCAAAAAATGTTGTAAATGAAGTTAAAAGATATTTATATGATTCTATTGGTTGTGCGTACGGCGCGAAAAACACAAAAGATATAAATATTATTCGAGATATTTACACAGAAATGAGTGGAAAAGAAGAAGCAACGGTTATTGGATTTGGTGATAAAATACCGGCAGTAAATGCAACTCTTGTTAACTCATTAATGATTAGAGCTTTGGATTTTAATGATATTTACTGGAAGGATGATCCATCTCATCCATCGGATATTATTCCCGCTGCGCTTGCAGTTGGCGAAATGGTAAATGCTTCAATGAAAGATGTAATTGTTGCAATTGTTCTGGCTTACGAATTTGAACAAAGATTATGTTTATTTGCAAAACCAGGAGTTCGCGAAAGAAAATGGCATCATGCAACTTTAACTCAATTCGTTTCGCCTATTGTTGCCGGGAAATTATTGGGTTTAAATGAAGATCAAATGGTAAATGCAATAGGAATAAACGGTTCGCATAATCATACAATTGGCTGCCCGACTGCCGGTAAATTGACAATGATGAAAAACATTGTTGATCCGATGGCGGTTCAATCTGGGGTTTTTGCAGCTTTAATGGCGCAAAAAGGATTTTCAGGAACAGAAAAAATTTTTGAAGGAAAGGAAGGATTTATGGATGCTTTCATTGGTTGGAATGCAAAAGATGAAAAATTAAATCCGATAGAAATGAAAGGTCGTGATGGAATTTCTCAATGGTCTTGGGATGTTGAAGCTTTAATTGGTAATTTAGGAAAAGATTTTAAAATTTTAGAATGCGGAATGAAGGCTTTCCCAACTGAGGCTTTAACTCATACTCATATTTCATGTACTATCAAAACAATGACAGAACACAATATAGATTATAAGGATATTGAAGAAGTTCGAGTTACAGCTTTTGCACAAGCTTATGATATTTTATTTGATCCGGCAAAATACCGACCAGAATCCCGCGAAACTGCAGATCATTCACTTCCCTATTGTTTGGCTGCGGCAATTGTTGATAAAAAAATCACTACAAATTCATTCAGTGAAGAAAAATTAAAAGATCCAAGAATTTATGAAGTTATTGATAAAATTAAAGGTGAACCATCAATTGAATTTGAAAAAATGTTTCCGGCAAAACAGCCTTCTAAAGTTTTGATTAAAACAAAAGATGGTAAAGAATATTCTGAATATTTAGAATATCCAAAGGGCAATCCACAAGAACCAATGACTATGGAAGATTTGGAAAACAAATTTAGCGGATTGGCTTCCGGTTGGATAAGCGTTGAAAAGCAAAAAGAAATAAAAGATGTTATTTTTAATTGCGAAAATTTATCTACAAGAGAATTTATGAGTAAATTAGTGGTAAGTTAAATATTGTCATTTCGAATTCGTACAACGAATATGAAATCTCATATTCGGATTCTCATGAAGTTCAAAATACGAACTCCTAGTATGACAAATGAAAAATAAATTATGAGTTAAAGTGATGAAATTATTTAAATCATTCGCTGGTCAACATGGACCAAAAGTAAGATCAGATTGTTACTTTGAAATTGAGGAAACAAATTCTGGCGGCATCAAAATTGAATTAAAAAGCAAAGTTGATGTGATGTACGGAAACTCAATAAAATCAATGATTTCTGAAATGTGCAAATATTTTAATCTTAAAAATGCAAATATACTTTGCGAAGATTCCGGTGCTTTGCCATTTACTATTTCTGCAAGATTTGAATCTACTATTAAAAGATTAAAACCAGAAATTACCTTAGAATATTTACTTCCTATGAATAAAAATATTTTGAACTGTACAACAAAAGATAGATTAAGAAGGAGCAGATTATATTTGCCCGGAAATGAACCCAAGTTTTATCCTAATGCCGGACTTCATTCACCGGATTCAATTATTTTAGATCTTGAGGACAGTGTTGCTCCAGCCGAAAAAGACAATGCACAATTAATTGTTCGAAATGCATTAAGAAGTATTAATTTTTATGGCGCTGAAAGGATGGTAAGAATTAATCAATTACCAAAAGGATTGGAAGATTTGAAGTTTGTAATTCCGCATAATGTAAATGTAATTTTAATTCCAAAATGTGAATCAAAAGAACAAGTTTTAGAAACTGAAGAATTGGTGAGCGAATTAAAAAGCATGCATAAAATTTCTAATGAGATATATTTTATGCCAATAATAGAAAGCGCATTGGGAGTTGAAAAATCTTTTGAGATTGCAATGGCTTCACAAAATAATTGTGCGTTAGCTGTTGGACTTGAAGATTACACCGCAGATATTGGAACTCAAAGATCTGCTGAAGGAACTGAAAGTTTTTATGCGAGAAGTCAAATTATTAACGCAGCTAAAGCAGCAAAAATTCAAGCAATAGATACAGTTTTTTCTGATATAAATGATATGGATGGATTACGAAGAAGTATTTTAGAAGCTAAACAGCTTGGGTTTGAAGGAAAAGGCTGCATTCATCCACGACAAATAAAAGTTATTAACGAAACATTTTTACCGGAAGCAAAAGAAATTGATAAAGCTAAAAAAATAGTTTTAGCATTTGATGAAGCCAAACAAAAAGGTTTAGGTGTAGTTGCTCTAGGAAGTAAAATGATTGATGCCCCGATTGTTAAACGTGCTGAAAAAACAATTAAACTTGCGGTCGAAAATAATTTGTTAGATAAAAATTGGAAAT
>JBGSKB010000236.1:0-2942 GCA_041741395.1 Melioribacteraceae bacterium | reverse complement strand
TCCGCAGTCGATTCAGCTAAACATTACCTTTATTAGTGATTATAACTGAGAATGTTCTAAAAAATATTTTAAGATCTTCAATGAACGTTTCGTTAGAATAATAATCGAGTTCCATTTGCGTCCTTTGTTCAGGAGTTAATGTTTGTCTTCCATTAATTTGTGAGATACCAGTAATGCCTGGTATAAAATCAAAAACTCTTTTTTGAGTTTCAGTGTATTGAGATGTAATGCTAATAATTTCAGGACGGGGACCAATAATGCTCATTTCACCTTTCAGAACATTAATAAGTTGGGGTAATTCATCAATACTAGTTCTTCTTAAAAACTTTCCAACTTTGGTGATTCGAGGATCATTTATCTGAGTAATACCAGGTCCGTAACTTAAAGCATTATCAATCATACCTCTGAATTTTATCATATTAAAAGGTTTTCCATTAAATCCAGTTCTTTCATGTAAGAAAAAAATTGGGCCTTTAGATTCAAGTCTGATTAAAATTGCAGAAATTAGGAAAATCGGAGAGGATATAATTAATAATATGAAACTGATAACTATATCAGTCAAGCGTTTAATTAAACTTCCCTGCTTTCCCATAACGGAAAATTATCTTCTATATTTATTCAGTATTTCAATCAAAGTATTAATTACTTTTATTACACTGTTATCTGTCATACCAGGATAAATTGGTAATGACATAAGACGTGGGAAAGCTGCAGAGGCAACAGGATAATTTTTATCATCGAGTTTAAATGTTTCGCTGTAATATAAATGTTGATGAACTGGCATGAAATGAACTCCAACGCCAACATTATTATTTTTTAGTTCATCTATAATCTGAGCACGATTTTTAGTGATCATATTTAAATTAAGTCTTATAGGAAACAAGTGCCACGATGATTCTCTATCAGACTTAACAGAAGGTAAAGTTATCAAATCCAAATCTTTTAAGCTTTCAAAATATCTTGTAGCAATTTTTTTACGCCATTCCCACATCGTATCAACCTTTTTCAATTGTGGTAATCCAAGTGAAGCTTGCAAATCCGTAAAATTATATTTATAACCAGGGGCAACAACCTCATAATACCAGGAGCCAGATTCACTATATCTTTTCCAGGCATCTCTGTTAATACCATGAAGTCGCATAATTGCACATCGTTCCGCAATTTCTTCATCGTTAGTACAAATCATTCCACCTTCACCAGTGGATAAAGTTTTTGTGGCATAAAAACTAAAACAAGTTGCATCAGATATGGTACCTATTTTTTTACCCTTGTAGGTTGCGGGAAGAGAATGGGCGGCATCCTCCAAAACTTTAAGTTTATGGACTTTTGCAATCTCATTTATTTCATCAAGATCACAAGGTTGTCCACCATAATGAACAGGTATTATAGCTTTTGTCCTAGGTGTTATTGCTTTTTCAATTTCACTAAGTGATATATTTAATGTATCCTCATCAACATCAACTATCCTCGGAGTGGCTCCGAAGTAACATACTATTTCTGCAGTTGCTGGGAAGGTCATAGTAGGAACTATAACTTCATCACCCTTTTGAATACCAAACGCTTCTAAGGTAAGATGCCCAGCCGCAGTCCAGGAACTGACTGCAACTGCTTTTTTTGAACCGATATATTTATTAAATTCTTCTTCAAATCTAATGGTCTTTGGTCCCATGCTAAGCCAGCCAGAACGCAAAGTATCCACCATCTCATCAATTTCTTCTTCTGAGATAAAAGGTTTGTGGAAAAGTATGTAGTCTTTATTCATATTCTATAATATTTTGAATTACAAATTATAATTTGAGTAAGTAATTTCCAAATAAAGATTATTCTTTCTTTACACTCCAGCATAAAATATGAGACCTTAATAAAGGGAAAATATTTATCACGTTATATAATAATGGATGTATTGAGGTAACTACCCTACTAATTGGGGGGGCTAAAGTTACACGCCACTTTTGAATATCAGAGTAGGGAAAAAGCTCCCGAACTTCCTTAAAAGGGATACCTTTCACATCTGGATTTTTGGGATTATCATAGATAAAATCATACCACAAAATACCACCACCAGGTTTAACTAGTTTCCACATTTTCTGTGCTAATGCATATTTAAACTCCTTATTTAAAATAGAGCTAAAAACCATTGACTGGAATACAATATCGAAATAACCTAAAGGCAAATTTACTTTTAGAGCATCACCCTCTATTATTTTTAAATCGTTAGGTAATTTTTTTTTAGCTGATTCAACTCTTTCAGATAAAAGTTCATTACCAACCAATAGATTTGGTGAAAAACCTAGTTTTATAAATTGTAGCAAATTCTGTCCACCTCCACATCCAATCTCCAGAAGCCTAAGATTTTGTATTACAGATAAGTCGAATTTTTTTAACCATTTGATAAAAACTCGTTCTTTTTCCTGGTTTATCATGTAGATGGCAGGATTTAAAGGATTGTATTTAAGTAATGGAATATTTTTACGATCTAAATATCTCCTTTTTATGTTGGCAATTTCGTTTTCGAATCCGTTTGTCTTTTCCTGATTCATGTGAACATTTATCCCTTTTTTAAATTCTAATATTGTTATTGCATACTCTTTTTGAATTTGACTTTTGCACTAAATACTTGATTAAATAGAGTCAATCATTTTATAAAAATTTTCTTTTTATTCCGTTGAAAAATAGTTGATCAAAAATTGAGTAGAACAAACCCAACCCATAAGAGAAGTGTAGAATTACCACCGAAAAAACAAAATTTATGCAGATGAGTATGCCCTTATTAAAGAGAATCCTAAGTGCAAAAACAATAATAGTGCTCAAATAAATAGCCATATACAGTAAAAGTAAATAATAAAAATTTATTATTATGGAATGAGTTATCAGTGATACTAATATTAAAATAAAATTGCTTGGAATTATTTGTCGAAATGAAATAGGCATCCTATACATCT
>JBGSKB010000235.1:0-9312 GCA_041741395.1 Melioribacteraceae bacterium | reverse complement strand
AACAAGAAAAATATCTTTCATCTCACGATAACTTATGAATACCTGGATTTATAAGTTTATTTTTAAAGGAATTTATTATTGCTTCTCTTTGAAAAAATATTCTTTTACCAAATCTTTTAAATGGAATCTTGTTTTCCGCTTTCCATTTATTGAGGGTTGATGGATGGATTCCTAAAAATTCACATGATTCCTTAAAATTTAATATCTCCTTTTGCTGTTCTTCGTTGTCTTTTCTTTTTTTTCTCCTAGTCCCGCTACAACTAAAGCCTTAATTTAACAAAATTGAGGCTTTTTTTATTTTTGAGAGATTTTTGTTATTATCTAATTGGTCCTAAATTTAAATTCCGTTCAAATTTTGTATTTGCAAGCAAATATACATCTGCAGCTAATCCAAGTATAAAACCAAAAGTAGCTAGGTTTGATTTATCATATATGATAATTTCTTTTATTTTATTCCCGGGAATAGTTATGATTTTATTTTCAGAAAGAATTTGAAAATCAGAAATTAATGGAAGTTCTCCTTTCTCATAAAACTCTGAAAGATTTGTAATTTTACTATTTTCAATTTTTCCATTACCAAAGTATTCTATTGAAGAGAATGGAATTCTTTTACTATTTTCAAAATTTGAATCACTTACTAAAATTGAATTAAAATCAAATCCGAAAAATCTATTTCCAATTATTCTAAAATTATTTTCAAACTTCTGATCATAGTTATTTATAAAAATTTGTTCGGGTTTTATTTTATCACCCAACTTTGGAATATCATTTTCCAAATCAAATTTTTTAACAAAATGTTCAAATTCTATTTTATATTCTTCCAAATGTAATTTTTTACAATTGATATAAAAACCTTGGATTTCTGTGCCATCAAACTGTTTAATTATTACTGTCTTACCGGAATCAATATTTTCATCTAATGGAATTAAAGTTTCCTTATTTAACTTTACTACATAACCAACTCCATATCCAATTATACTGCATCCGGTTGATAAGATTAATATAAAAATTAGAATTAAGATTGTTGATTTCATAATGTCACAAAATTTTTAATGAATTTTCTATTGAAAAAGTAAGATTTGTGAAAAATAAAATTGTCATAAAAGTGTCATTTTTTCGTAAAAACGAAAAAAATATTTACCTCTCAATTCAATATTTTTAGCTAACTTTTACTTTATCATATTATTCATTTTTTGATTTAATTATTTTTTCAAAATTTTTGAGTCTTATCAAATTTCGTAAGGGGGAATAATGAACAGACTTTCCGAAGAGTTGAATACAATTAAGACAAATAATACAAAGTATATTGTGATTTTAATCTTTTTTATTATTGTGTATTCAGCTTTTATACAATATGATGTTCACGTTGCTTATCATTTTATTTTCATTATTGGTTCAGCATTTTTAACTTTTGGATATGACAGACTTGAAAGAGAATTGGCAGCTGTTAAAATGAAAAATTTTTATATAAAAGCTAAATTATCTTATAAAATTGATGAAATTGATAACACAATTAATTCAACAAAAAAAGATTTTGATAAAAAAGTTCTGCAGAATATTTTAGAGGAAATTGAATTGTAAATGAGTTAGATGTGAGATTTTAGATAAAAGATTTTAGATAAATGATACAAATTTTTTGACTTTTCACGTTTCCCTTTTCACTTCCCAATTTTTTCTAATTCTTCCCATCTACTGTATAGATTTTTAACTTTTTCTTGACCTATATTTAATTCAGCATAAAGTTCATTCGTTTTATTTCCGTATTTTTCATAAAAATCCTTCGATGAAAAAATTTCCTCAATTCGTTTTACATCTTCTTCTGCTTTAATAATTTCTTCTTCTATAGTTTCTAATTCTTTTTTTTCTTTCCAAGTTAATTTTTTTGGTTTTGTTTTTTCAATTAAAATTTCTTTTTCAATTTTTGGCGATATTTTATTTTCTGTGATATTCCTATTTGATTTTTTTTCCATATAATAATCATAATTTCCTTCACTAAAATAAATCTTTCCATTACCTTCAAAAGCTAATATTCCATTGCATACTCTATTTAGAAAATATCTATCATGACTTACAACAACAACGCAACCATTAAATGCCAATAAAGCTTCTTCAAGAATTCGCAAAGTTGGCAAATCTAAATCATTCGTCGGCTCATCCAACATAAAAAAATTTCCGCCATTTTTAAGAATTCGCGCAAGTGTTAATCTGCTTTTTTCTCCGCCGGAAAGTCTTCCGACTAAAGTATTAATTCTATCATCAGTAAAAAGAAATCTTTTTAGATATGACCAAACTGTTATTTGCTGATCGCCAAATTTGATAAAATTATTTCCATCGCTAATTGCTTCAATTACAGAATCTTCATCATTTAATAATAAACGAGATTGATCCACATAATTAAATTTTGTCTTTTCTCCAATTGTAATATGTCCATTATCCGGCATCAATTCACCGAGTAAAATTTTAAGCAATGTTGTTTTACCAACGCCATTTTCCCCAATAATTCCCAGTTTTCTATTTGATGTGAAAATAAAATTTAAGTCATCGAAAAGTAAATTTGTTCCAAGTGAAATGCTAATATTTTTTAATTCAAGAATTGTGTTTCCAAGTTTTTCCGGCGGTGGAATTACCAAATCGACATCAAGTTCAACTTCCATATTTTGCTGTGAAGCAATTTCATAATATGCATCCAAACGACTTTTAGCTTTGGTTCTTCTAGCTCTTGGTCCGCGAACAACCCACTCTAATTCTCTGCGCAAAAAATTCTGCCGTTTATTTTCTTCAACTTCATTAATTGCTTGTCGTTCTGCTTTATTTAAAAGGTAATCTGTATAATTACCTCTGTGTGAAATAAATTCGCCTTGAGATAATTCAACAATTCGGTTTGCTATTCTATCCAAAAAATATCTATCATGTGTAACAAAAATGCATGTCCCTTTATAATTGCTTAAATAATTTTCAATCCATTCAATTGAAACTGTATCTAAATGATTTGTTGGTTCATCTAAAATTAATAAATCTGGCTGAGCCACAATTGATCGGCACAACGCGACTCTTCTTTTTTCACCTCCGGATAAATTTTGAATATCTCTATTTCCCTCCGGAGCATTTAATGATTGAAGCAACTTTTTAATTTTATTTTCTAAATTCCAACCATCAAGTGAATGTATTTTCTCTTCAAGAATAATTCTTCGCGGCGAATCATAAGATAATTCTTCATATTCCTTAATTATTTTTAAAACACTTTCAGCTCCCACCAATACATTTTGAAAAACATTTTTATTTTGATCAAGTGTAAACTCTTGTGTTAAAAATCCTATTTCAAGATCTTTTCTTTTTGCAACATTTCCGGAATCCGGTTCTAAAACATCAGAAATTATTTTTAGAAAAGTAGATTTTCCAGCACCGTTTCTCCCAACTAAACCAATGCGGTCTCCTTCATGAACACTAAGCGAAGCTTTATTTAATACTATTTGCTCACCATAATGAACTTCAAGTTCCATTGCAGTTAGTATAACCGGACTAATATTATTTTCCATAATTCTTTTTAAAAGTTGATTGACAATATAAATAATTGTGAAATTTTAAATAAGATTTAGATTTGAGATTTTAGATAAAGGCTTTAAGAATTATATTTTTACTTTTCATTTTTGACTTTTAACTTTTGACTGATTTTCTAAAATTCCTTCGCCCAATTGCCGCATTTGTCTTTGAATCCATAAAACTCTACGCTGTCTATAATTTGTTAGCGAGTTAACTTTGTACTTTTTGGGATTTGGTAAAACTGCTGCCAGCATTGCCGCATTTTGATTTGTCAACTGATTTGAATTTCGCTTAAAATATTTTTTTGCCGCCGATTGAACTCCATAAATATTTTCTCCAAACTCAGCAATGTTTAGATAAACTTCTAAAATTCTTTCTTTTGACCAAATTGTTTCAATAAGTAATGTAAAATAAACTTCTAAACCTTTTCTAACAATACTTTTATCAGACCAGAGAAATAAATTTTTAGCAGTTTGTTGAGAGATTGTACTTGCTCCTCTTGTAATTTTACTTTTCTTATTTCTTTTTAGTGCTTTTTCAATTGATTCAAAATCAAAACCGTAATGATCAAAATATTTTTGATCTTCTGCGGCTATTACTGCTAATTTTGCAGAGTTTGAAATATCAGAATAATCAACCCAATCATATTTTATCGGCTCAAAGTTTTCATCAATTATATTTGAAATTCTTTGTTTAAGCATGAAAGAGGAAGTTGGAATTGGCAAAAACCGAAAAATTCCAACAATTAAAATAGTTGTAATAAAAAAGAATAGAATGAATGATATTAATATTTTCCAGATTTTCTTGAGCATTTCTAAAAGTTAATTTTTAATTCTGGAAAAATAATGTTTTCAAAAATCAAATCTAAATTTGTTATAAGTTTAATTTTGAAGAGTATTTATTTACAAAAATTTTAAACGAAACTTTTATTTTAGAAAAGTATAAATATTAGAAACTGTTGCAAATATATCTAAATTAGAATTGTTGGGAAAACTGTTAAATAATAATTTGAACAATGAATAATAGTGAATAATAATATTTCTTTGTTTTTAATATTTTCAAAATTCTCAGTTGAAGAAATTAAAAATTCATAATTAAATTTATTCCATTTCATAATTGGTTCTATTACCAGTAATTCTTGATCATTTTCATCTTTAATAAGATAATTATTTTTAACAATACCTTTATGTTTGAAAAAATAATTTTTTTCTTTTCTTTCAAGTTTTGATGTTATTACAATATTTCCGTTCCAACTCATTGTAAAACTTAAATAAATTTTATCGCTGTCTTTAACTTCAACCGTTGTTCCCAAAAAACCTTTTGGTTCAATTTTATATTGTTTACTTATCAATTGAACATCCGCTTTTAGGGAATACCAATGTTCATAAATTAATTTTCCAAGTAATTTTTCATTGCATGTCAAACTAAAATTTTTTGAACTGTCTGCTTTAACTTTATATTCCGCCAATTTAAAATCCATTTATTATTAATAAACTATTTCTGACAATAATTTTTTAATTAAATTTTTAGCAAGTGGAATTTTATATGAATTCTTATCCATAGCTTCTGCTTTTGTAAAAGCTAATGATGATAATTTTTCAATATTATTTTCATCAATTTTAAAATTTGTCAATCCAGTATTCACTTTTTCTTCCACCCAAGGAATTGGTGCAACTCCGCCAAAAGTAATTTTCCCCGATTTGATTATTTTATTTTCAATTTCAAAAACCCCGGCAATACTTACCAAAGCAAAATCCCAAGCTCCTCTTTCTTTCACTTTTATAAACTTTGAAATATTGTTTGATGAATTTGGAATTATTATTTCTGTAAGTATTTCACCATCTTTTAAAATATTTTCCTTTTGATCATCAACATCAGGAAGTACAAAAAATTCTCTTGCAGAAATTATTTTTTCAGATTTTTCACTACTTATTTTAAACTTTGCATCTAATGCCAAAAGCGCAACAGCTGTATCCGATGGATGAACAATGTAGCATGGTCCGCCGCCAATAATGCAATGGTATTTACTATTTCCGGTTACTGCAAAACAAGTATCCCCGCCTTTTCTTATGCAATCAAAATCTCCACGGAAATAAAAACATCTTGGTCGCTGACAAATATTTCCACCAATAGTTCCAACATTTCTTAATTGTAAAGTTGCAACTTCCTTTACAGCTTGATGCAAAACATTAAAACTCTTTTTTATAATTTCACTTTTTTCAATTTCACTAAGTTTGGTTAAGGCACCAATTTTCAAACCTTCTTTCTCATCAAATTTTATATAATTAAGTGAATTAATTTTTTTAAGATTTACCAATTGTTTAGGTGAAATTATATCTTCTTTAATCATTCCAAGTATATCCGTGCCACCAGCATACAAATATGAGCTACTATTTTTCTTCAAAAATTTTGAAGCAATTTCAATTGATTCCGGCTGCATATATTCAAAATTGTTCATGCTTCCCTCAATTTTTATAAAGTGCATTAATAATTTTATCTGGAGTAATTGGCAGACTTTTAATTCTTACACCAATTGCATTATAAACTGCATTTGCAATTGCTGCGGCTGTTGGAATCATTGCTGGCTCGCCAATTCCTTTAACTCCCATATTATTTGCAAGTTCATCCATATCGTTAACAATTATAACTTCAATCTCTGTTGGCGCATCAAGCATTGTTGGAATTTTATAATCATGCATATTTGGATTTAACATTTTACCGTAATCAGAATCCATAATTCTTTCTTCAGTTAGCGCAAAACCTAAACCTTGCATAATTCCGCCATGGAATTGATTTTCAAGTGTTTGACGATTGAGCGTTCTGCCAATATCATGAGCGGCAACAATTTTTATAACTTTTACATTTCCGGTTAAAGTATCAACTTCAACTTTAGCAAATTGGGCTCCGAAAGTTTGAACAACAATTCCTTCAATATTTTCTTCGCGCGAACCTTTTGTAAATAATGAATCAGATTCAACTTGATTTGCTATTTCATCAATGTTGATGATTTTTATATTTTCCGACGAAAAACTTCCTTCCGAATAAATTAATTTATCTTCAGAAATATTTGTCAATGCAGAAGCAGCCGAAAATAATTTTTTCTTCATTTTTTCTGCAGCATCTCTTACAGCCGGAGAAATTGATGGAGCAGTTGTACTTCCTCCACTTGAAGGTCCAAATGGGAAATCAGTATCCCCCAAATGAACTTTAATTTTGTTTAACGGAATTTCTAAAATTTCTGCAGCAATTTGTGAAATAAAAGTATAAGTTCCGGTTCCTAAATCTTGAGTTCCGGAATAAACATGAACCAAACCATCTTTAGCAATTTTCATATTTGCATGAGCCGGAGGACCGCCGCCGCCCCACCAAATTTGTGATGCTAATCCTATTCCAGTTTTTAAATAACTTTTTTCTGAACCGGGAATTTTATTTCTTTTGCCCCAGCCAATTTTTTCAGCGCCGATTTTATAAGCTTCTTTCAACATTTTCGAACTGTAATTTCCACCCCAAACTTGATCTTTCTCAGCATAATTTTTAATTCGAAATTCTAAAGGATCCATTCCAATTTTTTCAGCGGCATCGTCCATTATTGCGTCCAAAGCAAAAGTTCCTTGAACATGTCCTGGAGCTCTGAAAGCTCTGCTTCTTCCGGTATTTGTAAAAATACTGTAATCAACAGTTTTTACATTTGGTATTTGATACATTGTTCTTGCGGGCCAGCTGCATCCGCCGCCGCTTGGGTAAGCTCCAACATTTGCTATTGAGTAATGATTTAACGCTAAAATTGTTCCGTCTTTTTTTAATCCTAATTTTAAAGTTTGTTTTGAATCGGGTCTGTTGCCAACAGCAAGATTCATTTCTTTTCTATCCAAAACTATTTTTACTGGGCGCTTTAATTTTTTGGATAAAATTGCTGCCATCAATGTATATTTTCCGGCTTCTAATTTGCTTCCAAATCCGCCGCCCATATATTCTTTAATTACTTGAACATTTTCTTCATTTATACCAAGAGATTTTGCAATTGAATTTCTAACTTCAAAAATTCCTTGAGTTGAATCCCAAATTTTAAGTTTCTCACCTTCCCAATTTGCAACACTGCAATGAACTTCTGTTGGATTATGAATTGCAATTTGTGTCGAATAAGTATCTTCAACAATTATTTCAGATTGCTCAAAACCATCATCAACATTGCCTCTTGAATATTCATCCGGTTTTTCTCTGCTTATATTCCCACTTTCATGAATTTTTAAATTTTCGGATTTGAAAGATTTTTCTGCATCAACTTCAAACGGTAATTTCTCATAAGAAATAATAATTTTTTTAGCTGCTTCTTCCGCATCTTTTTGAGTTTCGGCACAAATGCAAGCAATTTCATCTCCTTCATATCTTACAACTTGATCAAATAATTTGCTGCTGTTTCCGTACCAATTATAATCCGGAGTATTTTCAAAAGTTAAAATATCTAATACTCCATCTGTACTTTTCGCCTTTGAAATATCTATGCTCTTTATTTTTCCGTGAGGAATTTCAGAACGTAAAATTTTTCCATAAACCATATTCGGTAAGTTTATATCAAACGTGTAAACTGCTTTTCCGCTAACTTTTGCGTATCCATCATATCTTGGAATTTTCTTTCCAATATATTTTAAGTCTTTATTTGGAGGAAGCTGTTTATAATTTTCATCAGATACTTCACCAATTTTTTCTACAAAATCTTCTTCAAAAAAATGTTTGGATTTTTTAATTGACATTATTCCTCCAATAATCAAATTTTCTTACTTACTGCATCTTTAACTGAATCAAATATTTTTGGATAAGCACCGCATCTGCATAAATTTCCAGACATTCCATTTTTAATTTCTTCGTCTGTTGGCTTTGAATTATTTTTCAATAAAGCATAAGCCGACATTATTTGTCCCGGTGTGCAGAATCCGCATTGCAATCCATCTTTATCAATAAATGATTGCTGAACAGGATGTAACTCATCGTCTTTTAACAAACCTTCAACTGTAATTATTTCAGAACCGTCTGCATCTAATGCAAGCATGTGGCAAGAATAAACTGCTTCACCATTCATCAAAACTGTACAGCTTCCGCACTCACCATGATTACAGACAATTTTTGTTCCGGTTAATTTCAAATCTTCTCTAATAAATTCAGCCAATGTGGTATTGGGTTTTACACTTTTTGATATTTTGTCCCCATTAACTTTTATTGTTAATTTTATTTTTCCTTCAATTGAATCTGAAATTTCTTTAGGTAAATTTTCAATTTTTAAATTTGGAGTAATTGCATAAGCTCCTACAATTCCGGAACTCATTCCCTTTAAAAATTTTCTTCTTGATGAATTTATAGGTTTATCTGATTTTTTCATGTAACCTCTTGTGCAAGGTGAAATATTGAAAGTAAATTAAAAAGGTAAGATGTAAATTGCAATCAAAATAATACTTTGCTGTAAGATTTAAAAGCTAAAATTACCCAGATTTTTTGATGCCAAATTTGAGATTTTTCGGTTTGATAAATTTTGTTTGAAAGTTTGAAATGATTTTAATTTTTTGCTAATTACTTGACAGTAAAATATTTTCAAACAGATTTGTTTCTTCAAAAATAAAATTGCGTGGATTTAATGAAACCCCATTATGGCGGACTTCATAATGTAAATGCGGACCAGTAGTTAAATTTCCAGAATTTCCGGTTAGTGCAATTAATTCACCACGATTAACTTTTTGTCCTTTTTTAACTTTGTAGTTTGAAAGATGTCCATAAATAGTT
>JBGSKB010000234.1:0-3952 GCA_041741395.1 Melioribacteraceae bacterium | reverse complement strand
CTCATTTCTGCACGGGTCTTAGCTTCTTCTGCTCTTTTAACATCAATACTATCTGAACGTTCAAATGATTCTGCTAAAATTATTATTTTATTATTGGATAATTCTAATGTTCCGCCGCTTGTAGAAAACAACAACTTTGTATTTTCACTTTCCTCAATTTTAATTTCACCAATTTCTAAAGAACTAATAATTGGTGCATGATTATAAAGAATTTGAAAATTTCCACTGCTTCCTGGAACAGTTATGGAAATTACTTTTCCTTCGTATCCAATTTTACTTGGAGTTATTATTTCTAATTCCAACTTTTTCATATTATGTCATTTTCTTTGCTTTTTCAACAGCTTCTTCTATTGTGCCAACATACATAAATGCCATTTCCGGTAAATTATCATGTTTTCCATCAAGAATTTCTTTAAAACTTCTAATAGTATCTTCTAATTTAACATATTTGCCAGGAATACCAGTAAATTGTTCAGCAACATGAAATGGTTGACTTAAAAATCTCTGTATTCTTCTTGCTCTTCTTACAATTACTTTATCATCTTCTGAAAGTTCATCCATCCCCAAAATATTTATAATATCCTGAAGATCTTTATAAGCTTGCAAAATTTCCTTTACTTGACTTGCAACTTTGTAATGTTCTTGACCTAAAATTCCCGGTTCAAGAATTCTTGAAGTTGAATCCAAAGGATCAACAGCTGGATAAATTCCTAATTCGGAAATTTGTCTACTTAAAACTGTTGTTGCATCCAAATGAGAAAATGCTGTTGCCGGTGCCGGATCAGTTAAATCATCTGCGGGAACGTAAATAGCTTGTACAGAAGTAATTGAGCCTTTATCTGTAGAAGTAATTCTTTCTTGCAATTCACCCATTTCTGATGCCAAATTTGGCTGATATCCAACTGCAGAAGGCATTCTTCCCAACAAAGCACTTACTTCAGAACCTGCTTGTGTAAAACGGAAAATATTATCAATAAATAATAAAACATCTCTTTCTTCAACATCTCTAAAATATTCTGCCATTGTTAAACCGGTAAGCCCAACTCTAAGTCTTGCCCCAGGTGGTTCATTCATTTGTCCAAATACAAGTGCGGTTTTATCAAGTACACCAGATTCTTTCATTTCACGCCACAGATCATTTCCTTCTCTTGTTCTTTCACCTACTCCAGTAAATACAGAGTAACCGCCATGCTGTGATGCAATATTATGTATAAGTTCTTGAATAATTACAGTTTTACCAACACCGGCACCGCCAAAAAGTCCGGTTTTACCACCTTTGGAATATGGCTCTAACAAATCAATAACTTTTATACCAGTTTCAAACATTTCTTGTGATGTTGAAAGTTTGTTAAATGCTGGAGCGTGATGATGAATTGGGGCTCTTCGTTCAGTTTTTATTTCACCTAATTCATCAATTCCTTCACCTAAAACATTAATTAAACGGCCTAAAGTTTCAGGTCCAACCGGAACTGATATTGGTCCGCCAGTATCAATAGCTGTCATTCCTCTAACCAAACCATCGGTAATATCCATCGCAATAGTTCGTACTCTGTTTTCACCAAGATGCTGTTGAACTTCTAAAGTTAGAACAGATTTTACTCCTTCATTTTCTGTTGGAATATGAATAGCATTATAAATTTCTGGAAGTTTTCCGCCCGAAAAATCAATATCCACAACTGGACCAATTACTCTGACAATTATTCCTTCGTTAATAGCCATTTTTCTCCTTTATGAAATAAATCAATTAGTAAAGTTAGGGATTATTGCAATATTTTTCAATTTATTACTGTTAAACTACTTTAATAATGTCATTTTTTTTAGTAAAACTTGATTGTTTACATGAAGAGTGTAAAAATATATTCCGGAAGGTAGATTACTCGCATCAAGCTCAATTTCATAATTTCCAGGTGATTGAATTTTATTAATTAAAATTTTTATTTCTCTTCCAAGAATATCATAAACCTTTAATTGTAGCGACGCTAAATTTTGCGTCTCTACAGTACCAATCGAATATTTTATTGTTGTACTTGCATTAAATGGATTTGGATAATTTTGACTTAAACTAAATTTATCCAAGACTTTTGTTTCAGATTTTATTGATGTTAATTGTTCAACAAGAAAATCTGCAAAAACTGGTAAATGATCAGATGAATAATAAAGTGCGGAAGCTATTTCATCAGAAACTGAAGAATTTGGTAATTCGCTTATTGCTTTATTAAAATGGTTCCCGTCATTTCCCAAAGTTTTATAACTGTCAGCAATATAAGTTATTCCACCGGAATCAATAACAGATTGCGACACTAATATCATATCAAATCTATCGTCAAGTCCACCGGTTGATCCTTCATCAGAAAGATTTGATAATCTTGTCGATTGGGTATGAATAGCTCTGTAAGAACTATTATTATGCCAATAACCAATTTTATTTATCGGATCTAAAAAATATCCGGTATTTGATTGATCAGTTAATTCTTGAAATGCTGGTTCATCGGAATAATAAATATTTAAATCACCGACTAACATAAAATTTTTATCTGCAAAAAATTTATCTGTAACCTCTCTTAACTTTTTTACTTCTTCTAATCTTTTTTGTCTATCAGTTTCCGAATCACTTGCTTTTAAATGAGTAGAAAAAATAATTAACGTATCATTTGTATTTTTATGAACAATAATAAGTTGAGAAATATTACGCAAAGCAGTATTTATAGGAACATTATCAATAAAATTAAATATTGAATCTTTATAGAATAATGCATTATCTGTATCGTAACCATCAATAAATTCACCGGCCTTGTAATTGCTTTCTAATACTTCTTCATGAAAAAGTTCAACACCGGCAGCGCTTTCCATTTCTTGTACAATTAAAATATCAGGATTAATATCTTTAATAATTTTTTTAAAATATGGATTTCTTGTTGATGAAATTTTGCTTGGGTAATTTAAAATATTGTACGTCATTACTCTAAATTTATCTTGAGCAAAAAATTCTAATTGAAAAAATACTACAAAAAATAAAAAGAATGATTTTAGTTTGAACATCTAATCTATTTCTGTTGAAAGAATAAATCGCAAAATTCTATTATTGTCTGTATCCAATACATATAAAGTTCTATCATAGTGTGCAACAGCATGCGGTGACGACATCATTTCAATTCCGCCAAAAGATTCCATTTCATCACCAAAAGTATTGAATTTGAAAATGCTGTCTTTTTCGGCATCTGCAACATAAATATTATTTGCTTCATCAAGAGCAATATCTTCTGGTTTTCCGAATTTATTTACATTCATTAATTCGCAAGAAAATGCGCTAAGTTTTGATAAGTAACCTTCAAAATCAGAATTCGAAATAAATTCAAGCCATTGAACTTTAAAACTATTATTTCCAACCAAAGTAAGAATTACATCTGTACTTTTTGAATTAAACGAAGTTAGTGAACTAATTTGATTTGCTGATAAAATTCCTGTTCCTTCCGGTTCTAAACCGGGAATTTTAAATATTGATATTGAATTGTTTTCTAAAAATCTAATTCTAATTATCGAATTATCTCTATCGACCGGATTTGAATTTGAAGGACCTTTTCGCGAAATATAAACTGAATTATCATAAAATGTACAAACTCCGGAATAAAATCTATCAGTTCTATTAAATGCAAAAGGATCAACATTTGGATCTTGAGGAAGAATTCTTTCAAGTTTTGTGTTTGATAAAATATGTCCGGTTTCAACCAAGTTCAATTTATACAAAGCACTAAACGTAAGATTCTGGTTATTTATTAAAGTATCAAACTCGGCAACAACAAATAAATTGAGTTTATAATCTTGTGCAATTGCAATTGGTTTTTTAATACTTTTTTCACCTAAAATTTGTCCCGAAATATCAAGCATAACAATTTTATTATTATCTGTATCTGCCACATAAATAAACAAATCTTTTCCAACAATCATATCTTGC
>JBGSKB010000233.1:0-2071 GCA_041741395.1 Melioribacteraceae bacterium | reverse complement strand
TTTTTGACATAGAGAATTACATCAAAGATTATTATGAAAAAAATAATCCTCCGGAAAATGTTTACCACAATATAAATCATATTGAAGAAGTTGTTGAAGTTGTTAAGCAAATTGCCACTTTTAATAACCTTACAGAAAAAGAAACAAAATTAGTTACAGTTGCTGCTTGGTTTCATGATATTGGACATATAGAAATATGGGAAGGTCATGAAGAATTAGGAGCTAACTACGCAAAGAATTATTTAATTCCTTTTGGTTGTTCTGATTCAGAAATTCAAATTATTACTGACTGCATTAGGGTTACGGCAATTCCGCACAATCCTAAAAATCTATTTGAAGAAATTATTTGTGATGCAGATGTAAGTCATGTTGGTTCAGAATTATTTTTTGAGAAAAGTAAGTTGTTAAGAAATGAAATTGAACATAGAAAAAAGAAAAAATATTCGGATTTGAATTGGATAAAAAAAAATATGGATTTTGTTATACAAACTAATTTCTATACAAATTTTGGAACAGAAATTTTTGAAAAACAAAAACAAATAAATTTAAAAAAACTTTACGAAGAATATAAATTACTTTCAGAAAAATAAATGCGGATATTAATTTGAAAACACTTTATTTAATGCGCCATTCAAAATCAAGTTGGGATAATAGATTACTTTCCGATTATGAAAGACCTTTAAACGAAAGAGGATTAAGAGATGCTCCTTTCATGGGAAATCTTTTATCTAAATTAATAAAACCACCGCAGGAAATATTTTCTAGTCCCGCTCAAAGAGCAATTTCAACGGCAGAAATTATTGCTCAACATTTAAATTATGATTTAGGGAAAATCATAAAAGAAGAAAAAATTTATCATGCGGTAGTTTCTGATTTAATGCGAATTATTTATTCGGTTCCGGATGAAATTGATTATATTATGATTTTTGGACACAATCCAACTTTTACACAAGTTTCTAATTATTTATCAGATAAGTTTATAGAAAATATTCCAACAAGCGGTTTTGTTCAAATAAATTTTGAATTAGATTCTTGGAAAGAAATTAATGGAGAATCCGGCAAACAAATTTTATTTGAATATCCAAAAAAATATTCAAAACCATAATATCAATTTGTTGAGTTTCTACTTAAAATTTACTTTTTGTATTCACAATTTCATTTACTAAATTAAATTTCTATTATCTCTTAATTTAAAATAAAAAGTAATGACTGAAAGTTTATTTGTAATAATTGGTTTGGGATTATTTGCTGGTTTCTTTTTTTCAGTACCAATTGCGGGACCAATTAGCATTTTAGTTACCTCAAATGCTCTTAATGGCAAATTGAGATATTGCTTACGTTTAGCAATGGGCGGTGCATTTATTGAATTTCTTTATGTGTTTATTGCCGTTTACGGCTTAACCTCTCTATATAATTATTATCATACGGCAATTCCAATTATTTTAATTGTTGGTTCAGTATTTCTAATTTATGTTGCCATAAAAATTCTACGAACAAAATTGAAAATTGAACACTTAAGAAATTCGGATGAAACTGAAAATAAAATTAAAACTTCCGGAGGATTTAGAACCGGACTAATTTTAAATATTTCAAATCCTTCCCTATTTCTTGGATGGTTCACTTCGTCATTTTTGTTGCTTTCTTTTGCTTCTTCAATAGGATTAAACACAGGCGGTTTAGATATTTTAATGTATGATAACGTAATATCTCTTGAAGAAATTACTGGAAAAAAAATTGAAAGTTTAGAAAATTATAATTTTGAACCAAATGGTGAGAATGTAATAATTAAAAGGAAATCATTACCATCTTTAATTTTAAGTCTTACTTATGCATTAATGGTTGGAGTCGGAAGTTTTATTTGGTTTTATTTTCTCTCTAAATTTTTAATAAAATATAAAGAAAAATTAAAAATAGAATGGCTGAATGGACTGGTTAAAACTTTAGGAATTTTTCTTTTGGCAATTGCACTTTATTTGATTTATCAGGGGATAGTTTTGATATAGATTACAATATTTAATTTTCCAAAACAATTTTGCTTTTATGTTCATTTTTTCTAAAAATATAGATTATC
>JBGSKB010000232.1:0-1819 GCA_041741395.1 Melioribacteraceae bacterium | reverse complement strand
GGTTAGGAGATAATTTTGGTTTAAAAATCGGTATGTCATTTATTTTCATAATACTAACTTACATTTTAAGCATTGGTATTTGGGCAAAACCAATAATAAATAATGAGACAATAAAAGATAAAGTGGTTACCAAAAAAAAATAACATTTTTTTAATAATGATATTTAATAATAATTTATAACTTAATGCTGTTCAGATTTAAAGTATAATTTTAAAAGTAGGGATTCCTATGAAAGTTTTTAATTGTTGATTAAAATAATTTAAAAAAAATATAATTTTGCAAATATGTTAGAACACTTCGATAAAGAAATAATTGAGCAAATAAAATTTGGAAATGAAAGTGCATTTCTAAAACTTTATGAAGCTTATTGGGATAAATTATATTTTGTCTGCTATTCTAGAATTAAATTAAAAGAAGAAACAGAGGATATTTTACAAGATTTATTCATAGAATTATGGAATAGAAGAGATAAGATTGAAATAAAAACTTCCGTTTCTGCTTATTTATTTACAGCACTTAAATATAAAATATTTAGATGGATAGAGCATAAAAATGTAAAGAAAAAATATCTAGTTTTATCTGAAGATGAAGAACTGTTTGGTTCCGAACAAAATACCGATAAGAAATTACTTTTTGATGAATTGTATTATTTAATTGAACAAAATATTGAAAAATTGCCTAAAAAATGTAAGCTTATTTTTAAACTAAGTAGAGAAGAAAATCTAACCGCTACTGAAATTTCTACGAAGTTAAAAATATCTCCAAATACAGTTAATAATCAAATAACAAAGGCAAAAAAAATTATTAAATTTGAATTATCTAAAGTATTCACATTATTTTTGCAGATTTTAATTTTCTTTATTTCATTTTTGGAAAAATAATTTTGGAAAAATAGTAGTTCCTCTCTGTTAACCACACTTATATTGTAGTAAATTCTTTTTTTAGTGCATTGACTCATAAATAATAAAATTCATATATGGATATTAATAATATTAAAGACTTAATAAATAATTTGTTTAGAGGAAATATTACGTCTGAAGAATTAAAGAAATTAAATTTATGGTATGATTCATTTAATACACAAGAGGAGATTAACATTTTTTCTGCAGAAACTGATAATAATGAGATAGTAAAACAAAGAATTTTAAATGGAATAAATTCAAAACGCGACAAACCAAAACATTTTAATAATTTCTTTCTACTCTATAAAAATGTTGCCATAATTTTCATTTCAATTTCAATATTACTTGTAAGTCTGATTATATATTTAGATTCAACAAAAATTGAAAACGAAATTTCATGGAATGAAATTAAAGTAAGCGAAGGTCAAAAGAAAATTGTTACATTTTTAGATAATTCAAAAATTATTGTAAATGCGGGAAGTTACCTAAAGTATCCAAAAAAAATAAACCAAGATAGCATAGAAATTTATCTTGAGGGTGAAGCCTATTTTGAAATCACTCCAAATAAAAATAGAAAATTTATTGTACATACTTCAAGCATTACAACTACTGTTTTAGGTACAAAATTTAATATCAACGCATTTAATCAAGATGAAGAAACTTCTGTTACATTAGTTGAAGGTAGAGTTAAAGTTGAACAAAAATTAAATAACATAAATACAAATTCATATATTCTAAAACCTTTAGAAAAATACTTAATAATTAACAATCAAAAAGAAATTTTACGAAATATCAGTATTAGTGAAGAAATAGGATGGAAAGACAATGTATTAATATTTAGTCGTAAATCATTGAAACATATTTTGAAAGTTCTTTCAAGATCTTACGGAGTCAAATTTATTCTTACAAATAATAAA
>JBGSKB010000231.1:0-17741 GCA_041741395.1 Melioribacteraceae bacterium | reverse complement strand
TAACCATATCCGTATGTATAAAGAATATTTGTATCATTAACTGCTATAGTAGTTTCTTTTGTAGATAAGTTCAAACATGCAATTGAATTTGAAGCTGATTTGAAATAAATCATATCACTATTTTTATCAACAAAAATATCTTTTCCAAATCCGTAATCTGTAACAGTAAATGAATCTACTTTTGTAAAATTTGTTAATTCAACTTCGTAAATTATTCCGCTTGGACAGCCGATAAGTAAATTACCTATATTTGTAATTGCTAAAGATGATGGATTAGTTTTAGCGATAATTGTTCCGACAATTTCATCTGTCTGTGAATCAATTACTGTTACAGTTGAGTCAGAATCGCCACCCCATAAACTATTATTAGCTACCAAGATTTTTCCATCGTAAGAAATTATTTCTTGTGGATAGACTCCAACACTAATTTCTTTAACAGAATTTAAATCGCTTTCATTTATAACTGAAACACTGCTTGTCTGACCATTTGTTGAGTATATTTTCCCATTTGCAATTGCTAAAGAATAGGGGTTTATTCCGATTTCTTTTGAATTAATTATTGTTCCATTTGAATCCAATTTATAAATCTTTCCGGATCCACCATAACTTCCTTGTTCAACTAAATAAATATTATTGTTGTTTACAATAAGTCCATCCGGATAAAGTCCAATATTACCTGGATTAAATATATTTTGGGAGAACTCTCCATTTGGTAAACTAATTTTACTTAACATTGAAGTTCCGCTGATAAATCCCCCTTCTGATAGAACAAAAACACTTTTTAGTTGCTGTGCATTTAGGGTAATTGTAATAATAAAAATCAATATAGCCTTAATAGTTTTTATCATAATATCCTCTTGAACTAGAAATTTATTGAAAACGTAAGTTTGTAATATCTTAATGGCATTGGGTAACCGGATATCACTTCATATTCTGAATTTGTAATATTGTTTACTTCAAATTTTAATTTTGTTATGATATCAAATACATTAATTTCAAAACTGATATTTCCATCAATTGTGTTGTATGGATCCATCTCATTTATATTTGCAAAATCTGAATAATGTTTTCCGCAATGTGAATAGAAAATGTTTAGCTCGAATAATCCGTAATTTAATCCAAGGTTTAAGTTTATTGCTTGCAGCGGAATGTATGGTATAAATTTATTTTCTGTGGGATCATTCTGATAAGATGAACTTGTTTTTTTTGTATTGGTAAGCTGAAGACCGGAATTTAAATTAACAGAAAATTTTTCCGAGAAAGTTTTTTCAATATTTAATGAAAAAGAATAATTATTAGAAATTGATTTTGCAATATTCTGTGGTGCCCAAAGTCCGTTAGATTGAGGTGACCATACAATTTTATTTTCAGCAGAAATAAATGTGTAGGTAAAATCAAATTTTCCACTAATAAAATTTGAGAACCAGTAGTAAAAACCGCTTTCAAGATTAAACGATTTTTCTGATTTAAGATTTTTATTTCCAGAATTTATCCAATATAGATCATTAAACGATGGTGCTCTAAAATTCTTGCCAATGTTTCCCCTTATTCCAAATTGACTTTTATTTAAAGGCTGCAAATTTAAGCCAAGTTTGTACGTAAGTGTCTCTTCAGAAATATCAGAAATATAATCGTATCTTGCGGAAGGATAAATTTTTATTAACTTATTGAAGTTGTAAAAAGATGATAAAAAAAGAGCATGCTGACTTCGCTTAATCCCATCAAGCAGTTCACCGCTTTCTAAAGTTGCGTGCGAAAAACTATACCCAGATGTTATTCCATAATTTTCTTCTTTAAATCTTAATTCACTGCTGCCAAGATATACTAAATTTTTATAAGAGCTATGCAAAAAACGACCGACTGAATAATCCATAAAATTATTTTGAAAATTCAAATTGGTCTTAAGGTAAAAATTTTCTGAAAGGTTATTATCAATTGTTAAAATGTTATTCCAATTTTTATCTAATTGTTTTGTAGGTGCAGGTGTTGTGCCGGTTTCAATGCCAGGAACTTGTTTATCTTGATCTGAATAGGTTGAAAAAAACTTTATTACATTTTCATTATCAATTATGTATTGAGTTCTTAATCCCAAATTATATAAAGCATAGGCTGCATTTTCCCTTTCCTTAAGTATTTTTCCATTCCCACTATTAAAGTAATATTTATAGTTGCCATCGGATGATTCTTTTTCATAATTTATTCCCAAATTGAATTTTTGTAATTCTTTATAAACATTGATAGAGTATCCAATTGTTTTGTATGAACCTTGAGAAATTGAAGCACTATATTTTGTTGTTCTATCTTTATCAAGAATTTCTTTATTCTTAAGTATAATGTTCACAACGCCGCCAAGCGCATCGCTGCCATAAATTGAGCTTACACCGTTATTTATAATTTCAATTCTTTCAATATTATTTATAGGTATAAGAGATAAATCAATATGTGAATTTTGAAAGGAATTTAGCTTCACACCATCAACAACAATGAGAGTGTGTTCCGCTCCCAATCCATTTATAGAAATTGTACTTAAAGCTGGAGTTAATCCGTATGATTTAATAAAAACATTTGCTTTAGTGTTTAGGATATCAGGAAGCGTGTTCCCATTTATTGATTCAATTTCCTTTTCATCTATTATTTCAATGTTTGTCGGTGAGTCAGCTAATTTTGTATTTAGCTTATCCGAAATAATTGTTATTTCATCCAACAAATAGTTTTTTGCAGAAGAAGTTGAATCTTGCGCAGCTATACAACTGGAAAAAATTATGCTAACTAATACAATATGATAGTACTTAATTTTCAATTTTTACTTGTTCTAATTTTGGAATGTAATTTTTAATTAATTCGAAACTGCCAAATAGAAGTGTTGTATAAACTAAATCACCAAGTAGACTATTTTTGAAAAAAGGAATTGCTGCAATATTGCTTGTAATTAAACCTTCAAAAGTTTTGGGATAATAATTGCCTACAAACCAAACTGCAAAATTTGTAACAATAAAAAATACTATTGATCCCGAAACTACTGATGCTCCAATTTTTAATGGTGATTTTTTCTCTCTTAATTGAAAGCTTAAAAAGACAATTATTGCAAAACTTATATACACAAATGGAACAAAGTTGTGAATACCTAAATATAAATCACTTAAAAACATTGCCAGCAATGGAATAATAAAAGATAATTTTTTATCGCTGTAATATGCTCCACCAAATAATGTAATTGCAGAAATTGGTGTAAAATTAGGAGGATGAAGTATAAAGCGCGAGACAACAGCTGCAATAATCATTGCTGTAATTAATAAAAACTTATATGCGTTCATTATAAATCTCTATAACTGATTTTTCATTTTTTAAAAGATTTTCTTTGAAGATACTTATTGAAGTTTGAATTGAATGAGTGAAATGAAGTTTATTCATTTCAATTAAAAAAAGATTTATGTCGATTTTGTGATTTTGATAAAAAATTGAATTGCCATTAATTGAAAAACCACTTTTCAGTGCTTCTATTAAGCTGAGCTTATTCACAGTTTTCCCGCTATGATAAAAAGTTAATATTTTAGGAATTATTAAAAGAAGGATTTGGGAAGAAATAAATAAACGAATGAATCAGCTCCAATTCCCGAAAGCTTCTTTACTGAAATTCTTAGGCAGGTCTCCTGGCTTTTCCGATTCATAAGCGTCTTCCCGTTCTTATATTGTTGGAACAGTGACATATTACTTACGAAATTTTATTCCGTATTAACGGAATCGGAATTACAGTTGCGGGTACAGCTCCGGAATTTTCCAAATTGGAGTCACCGGATTCCCATTTAATAAAAATTAACCCAAAAATTTGTAGGAGTAACTTAGTTAAAAAATTGTGGATCACAAAATTAAATTTTGTTAAGCTATCTTTTGTGAAGATTTATGAAATATTTTTGAATGTAATTATTCCATTTCTTATTGAAGTTACTATTAATTCTGGAGTGCTTTTAACGTTTAATTTTTTCATAATATTTCTTCGGTGTGTTAAAACAGTATTCTCGCTAATAAAAAATGTTTTACCAATTTCCTTATTTTTTTTGCCGAGTACAATATGTTGTAAAATTTCTTTTTCTCTAATGCTCAATAATTCATCAAATATTTCATGTTTTTGCTTATTAAATTCTTCATCAAAATTATTCATCACATATTCATAAATTCTTTTACTGTAATATTTCTCACCCTTATGAATTTTTTTTGCAGCAATAATTAATTCATCTTTTGTCGTATTTTTTAATAAATAACCTTCTAATTTATATTTTAACAATTCACTAATATGTTTTCTATCACTAAAATCAACAAGCACCAGTATTTTTAAATTTGGGAATTCTTGTCTAATTTTTTCAATTAGATTACATGATTCATCTTTACTTTCTTCAACTTCACAAATTAAAAGATGAGGTTCGTACTTCAAAATTTCCTCAAATATTTCATCCGAAGAAACTCCGAAAACTTCAAAATCATTTAATCTTTGAAGAATGCAAGTAATAGCAAAATTCATTAAAAAGTATTTATTTGCTATCAGAATTTTTATTCGTTCCAAAAAGATAAATCTTATTAAGATTAAATCTAAATTAGTGAATTATAAATCCATTTCAAAGAATCATTTTATAATGCAAATTAAAATTGAGTGTATTAACTTTACCATCTCATTTTTTAATTAAAAAGTAATTTAAATGGTTTTTCTTGATTAAATATAAGTTTACATTTTATGAATTCGGAATAATATTTAGCCTTGTGTTGGTTAGCTTATTCTTTTTCGATACATTTCTTTTATTTCCAATAAAATTATTTATTATAATTTTTCATGAAATTAATCATGTTATAGCTGGCATAATTTCTGGCGGTAAAATCAATTATTTAACATTTGATTTAAACTTAGCTGGAAAAACTTCAATTGAAGGCGGAAGCATAATATTTATAGCATCTTCAGGTTATTTAGGTAGTTTAATTGTTGGAGCATTACTTTATCTTTCAGCATTTTCAAATCGTTTTAAAAAATGGTACTTAAGCATTTTATCTCTAATTATTTTTATAATTACAGTAAATTTAGTTAAAGGTGAACTTCAAATATTTCTTGGTCTAATTGCTTCAATAATATTGTTTTTGATTCCAAGATATATTCCGGAAAAATTTTCTAATTTATTTCTTCAATATTTTGGATTATTGAGCTGCCTATATATTATTACAGATATTAAGGAAGATTTACTTACACAAACAATACGCGAAACTGATACTCAAGTTTTAGAATTTTTAACCGGAATTTCATCTAATATTTTGGGATTTTGTTGGTTGATTATTTCAATTTTTGTGGTTGGATTACTTCTAAAATACTCTTTTGAAAAATCTAAAAATTAATTTTGCATTTGTGTGTCTTTAACAAAATGTAGACTAAATAATCCAATTATAAAAAATATTCCTACTGAAAGAATTGCAAATCTTTGATTTCCGGAACTATAACTTACTAATCCAAAAACCAACGGACCAATAACCGCTGAACTTTTTCCAAATAAAGAATAAAATCCAAAGAATTCTGTTTTCTTGCTTTGCGGGGTTAACTTTGACATCAGACTTCTACTTGTGGATTGAGTTGCGCCCATTACGCTTCCGGCTAAAAGCCCGACAAAATAAAAACTCTTAATCATTATTTGCTGATTAGAAATATTAAAATACTTTGACAAATATTGAACAATAAAACTTTCGCCGCTGCTAGTAAAATATGCAAGCACAATTGTAAAAATCCAAATTGACAAAGAAATGATTATTGATTTTTTTTGTCCGATTGAATCAGAAATAATTCCAAATAATATTGATCCAAAAATTGCCGTAGTTTGAACAATAATAAAAAATATAATTAATTCTATCATTGTAAAATTTAGAGTTGTAGAAGCATAATTTCCCGCAAAAAATATAACTGTATTTACTCCTTCGATGTAAAAGAAAAATGACAAAAGAAATAATGCTAAATTTTTATATTCTTTAAGATGTTTTAATGTGTTCCAAACTCTTGTAACACCAATATTTATATATGAAATTTCTCGGTTAACTTTTTTTCTTGAATCATTCAAAAACAAAAAAATAGGAATTGAAAAAACTAAAAAAAACAAAGCTGCAAGTGGAAATGTTTCTTTAATTTTTCCCGTTTCAATAAATGGATACGATAAACCTAAAATTATTAACGATCCTAAATACCCCATTGCAAAACCGTATCCGCTTACTCTTCCATAAGTTTTTCTTGAAGTTATTTCCGGTAAAAATGAATCGTAAAAAACTAAAGCTGCTTCAAAACCAATATTTGCAAGTATGAATAAAATTAATGCAAAGAGAATATCTCCTTCTTGTGTGAAATAAAGCATTGATGTTGGAATGATACACAACAAAGTAAAGAATAGTAAAAATCTTTTTTTGCCAGCTGAATAATCTGCAATTGCTCCAAGTATTGGAGAAATAATTCCGGTAAGAATCATTGAAATGCTTATACCTAAACTCCAGAATAAATCACCGATTGGTAATTTTTGTGCAATTACATCTTTGAAATAAACAGCAAAAATAAAAGTTACGACTACAATTGAATATGAAGTATTTGCAAAATCATATAAAGTCCAAACAAAAATTTTAAACTTATTTGAGGTTGAATCTAAATTAGGATTGTTTTGGAATGGAGTTTTCAATAAGTCCCCTGCCTACTTTTTTTAAATTTCCTCCAGTTTTTATATCCGCTAAAATTGCATCTAAAATTCCGTTAATAAATTTTCCGCTTTTAGCAGTGCTATATTCTTTTGCAATCTCAATAATTTCATTTATTGTTACTTTTGGGGGAATATCTTCGATATATAAAATTTCGCCAACTCCAATTTTTAAAAGAATTAAATCCACAACTGCAATTCTCGCAACATCCCAATTTACAAGTCGTTTTTCAATCTTACTTTCAATTAATTTTTTATTTGCAATAATTGAATTAATAAGTTTAGAACAAAATGCTTTATCTTCATCTGAAGTAATATCGAAAAGCTGGTCATTCATAAT
The DNA here is from genome assembly GCA_041741395.1 of Melioribacteraceae bacterium. GTDB lineage: Bacteria > Bacteroidota > Ignavibacteria > Ignavibacteriales > Melioribacteraceae. The sequence goes on along the minus strand of JBGSKB010000231.1, from coordinate 10,700 downwards.
ATCAGAAAGTCCGGCGGCATCCATTTCGTAAGCATATAAAACTTGTAGAACTTTTTCTCTTAATTTTCTTCTTTTTGATTTCATATTTTTTATTTATTTATTTTCTAACTTGCTGAATAAATTTTCTTAATCCCACCAATTTGTTTTAATCGTTCTTCCGCAATTTGGTTTGAAGCTAAATGAGTAGGAATATTTTGTTCTTTTGAAATTCTAATTACTTTACTCAAAACATCATAAATACCATCCGCTTGTTTTAAAGCCCGATCTTGTCTATACCCTTTCAATTCATTTGCAACGTTGATTAATCCTCCAGCATTAATTACATAATCTGGGGCATATAAAATACCTTTCTCTTTTAACATTTGTCCGTGTTCATTTTCATCTTCTAATTGATTATTCGCTGATCCTGCAATTATTTCACAATTTAATTTTGGAATTGTTTTATCATTTATTACAGCACCTAATGCACAAGGAGAAAAAATATCACATTCTTCATTATAAATTTTTTCCGGTAGAACAACTTCAGCATTGATAGAATCTAAAACAACTTTTACTTTTGATTCTAAAATATCCGAAATAGTTATTTTAGCTCCTTCATTAAATAAATGTTCGCACAAATAACGAGCAACTCTGCCTGCACCTTGTATAACAATTTTTTTCCCATTTAAAGAATCACTTCCCCATTTTGCATTTGCACAAGCTTTCATTCCCATATAAACTCCATAAGCCGAAACGGGTGCCGGATCGCCAGAACCGCCAAGAGCTTTGGAAATTCCCGTTACAAAAGAAGTTTCCATTAAAACATATTCCATATCGTTGACAGTTGTTCCAACATCTTCAGCGGTTATATATCTACCGGATAAACCTTCAATATATTTTCCAAAAGTTCTAAATAATCTTTCCGATTTTTGTGTTTCCGGATTTCCAATAATTACAGCATTTCCGCCGCCAAAATTTAATCCAGAAACAGAAGCTTTGTAAGTCATTCCTCTCGATAATCTCAAAACGTCATTTAAAGCTTCCTCAAAACTTGAGTAATTCCACATTCTTGTTCCACCGATTGCAGGTCCCAAAGTTGTATCATGAATTGCAATTATTGCTTTTAATCCGGAATCTTTATCTGAACAAAAAATTACTTGTTCATGTCCGTATTTTTCCATCACATCAAAATTTTTCATTGTATCTCCGTTTAAAAATTAAATTGCGAAAAACCAAAACATAACCAAACTTATGCAATCGCGTAATCTGTAGTAAAATGATTTCTGCATATTTAATTTATAATTTGAACTTGTTACTTCTGCGTTTAGATTATAGAAATCCACCATTTCTTCAATACGTTTTAAATGAAATTTATCCGAAATTATTAGAAACTTTTCAGACTTATTTTCGTGCAACATTTTATTCTTTATGAATCTTATCTGCTCGTTTGTTGTGGATGTTTTTTCTTCAATAAAAATATTACTCTTTGGAATGTTATGAAGAGTATTTAAATATTTAAATGCGGCTTTTGCTTCACTTAATTCACCCGGTGCATTTCCGCCAGTTAGTTGAATTTTTTCGACAATTCCTTTTTTGTATAGCTCTGCACCTTTTTCAATTCTGCCGGAAAAAATTGGGCTTGGTTTATTTTTGCTCCAAACTGCTGCGCCTAAAATTACTCCATAATCAAATTTAGTTTGGTTGTTTTTTAAATTAAATTCATTTGTAAAAAAAGTAAGAATAAATGAAACTGCTAAAAGGACAACTATTGTAAATCCAACTGCAATGCTTGAGAAAAAATAAGACAATAGTGGATATCCTAAAAATGTAAACCAAATTAAAAATAGGACAAATAAAAAGAATGCTTGATTGAAAACAAAAAATATTGCGGGAATTATTTTCTTTAATGGATAGCCAAATAAATATTCATCGGCAAATTTGAAATCAACGAAATTGAAAATTATGATTACAAAAAGTGGCAACAAATATAAAACTGAAAAAGTAATAAGCATTCTTGATTTTATTACAGTAAAACTGTCTTTTCTTTTTAGAAGTAAAAATGCTCCGGTAATAAAAATTATTAGTAGAAAAACACTAATAAAATTTCCAGTTCTGCTTAATCCAAATTCCGATATTGAAAGATTATTTTGATAATACTTTGTAAAAAAAAGTAGAAAGGTATTGATAACTGCAATGAACGAAACTATTAAAATATTTTTTATTTGATAAGACATTAATTACAATTTAGGAATAATTTTAATAAAAATTTCGTCTTTTTCGTCATTAAAAACGGTAGAATTTATTTTAAAAATTGATTTGATATTTTCTTCGGTTAAAACATTTTTTGGCGAAGAATCAAATTCAATTTTCCCTTTGTTCATTAACAAAACTCTCTTGCTAAAATAACTTGCCAAATTTAACTCATGCGAAATTAACATTATAGTTAAATTAAACTCATCATTTAATTTTTGCAATATATTAAAAATTGCAACTTGGTGTTTAATATCTAAATGAGCATTTGGTTCATCAAGTAAAATTATTTTCGGTTCTTGAATTAATGCTCTTGCTATTAAAGCACTTTGCGCTTCACCGCCGGAAACTTCATTAATTCCTTTATTTTTAAGGTGATCAATTTCTAATAATTGTAAAACATTTGCAATTTTTTCTTTATCGGCATCATTCCCAATTCCCAATATATTTTGATAAGGAGTTCTCCCCATCATAACAATTTCATAAATAGAATATTGGAAAAAAATTTTATTAATCTGCGGAACGAACGATACTATTTTTGCAAAATCTTTTCTTTTATATGAATGATAATTTTTACCTTCCAATAAAATTTTGCCGTTATTTGGTTCTAAAAGATTTGCAACTATTTTAAGAAGTGTAGATTTACCGGAACCATTTGGACCCATAACAGTAATAAATTCACCGGCATTAACAACCAAATTTAAATCAGAAATTAAAAATGAAGTTGGGAGAGAATTAGTCTCGTACTGAAAATCAATATTAAAAAGTTCAAGGAAATTCATAATTATAAAAAATAATTGCAAAGATATAAATTTTATAAGTAGGTTTTTCGAATTTTTAATAAAATTGCACTCAAATAATTGAGTGCAAATAATTTTATTGTAGTGAAAATACAATTGGAACACTAATTCTAACTTTAACCGGTTTACCTCTTTGCTTTCCAGGTGTAAATTGAACAGATTTTAAAGCTTCAATAGCAGCTTCATCACAACCAGCTCCAATTCCTTTTAGTACAATAATATCACAGACATTTCCGGATTTATCAATTGTTCCTTGAAGAATAACCTTTCCATCAATACCAGCTTTTTGTGCAATTTCCGGATAAATAATTTTACTTTGTAAAGCTGACAATCCTCCAATTATTTCCGGCATTTCTTCAACCCAAAGAAAAGGTGGCTGGTTTTCTTCATTTTCATTGCTTTCAACAAATTCATTTGGTTTTAGAACATTATCAGTTGGATTAAAGTCAGTTGTTTCAATTTCAATATCATCAATTTCATTATCAGTTGGTATTTCTATTGGAATTATTGGTAATTGTGGTGGTGGTGGAATTGAATTTCGCTCTGTTATAATCACATCTTCAATGTCAAAAAATTCATTCTCTACTTTTTGAATATTATTATTACCTTTTACTTCCGGGAAAAACTTGAATGCAACAATTACAATAAAAATCGAAAAAACTATACCAACTTCAAAAATACGTTGATGTTTTAATTTTAAATCTACTTTGGGATTTTTGTTAAGCATAGCGTTATCTCCTTTGGAAGTGATAACGTTTAAACATAAAAAATAAAAATTTGTTTCAGATGAGAAAAAAAAAAGCGTCTTGAAAGACGCCTTTTAAATTTTCTGTAAACTAATTTAGTTTAAATAGAATTGGAATTGAAACTTGAACTCTAACAGCTTTTCCTCTTTGCTTTCCAGGTTTAAATTTTGTTTTCATTACCGCATCAACTGCAGCTTCATCGCAACCAGCTCCAATACCTTTAATTACTTCAGCTTTTTGAACATTCCCACCTTCATCAACAAATGCTTTAATATAAACTCTACCTTGAACACCAGCTCTTTTTGCTATTTCCGGATAAATGATTTTTTCTTGAATACCTTGAATTCCACCTATAGGTTCTGGCATGTCTTCAACAGCAACAAAGAATTCAACTGCAACTTCTTCCTCTTCCTCTTTTACAGGCGGAGGTGGTGCTGCAACTTCTTCATTTATATCAATTTCCGTATCTTCTATTTCAATATCTTCTAATTCATCATCAGATGGAGCTTCAATTGGAATAGGCGGTTTTGGAGGTGGTGGTGGTGCAGTTTCTTGTTTAGTAATATCAACATCTTCAACAGCAACCAATTCTTGCGGCGCTTCAACTGCTAAAGATTCACCTTTTATTTTGGGAAAGTATTTAAATGATAAAATTAAAAGCAACAGAGTAATTATTACACTTATTTCAAATACTCTTTGGTACTTTAATTTTAAATCAACTTTGGGATTTTTCTTTAATGCCACTGCTTTCCTCCTCGTAAGAAAAGAATGTGATTTATTTGAGTTCTAACTTAAAAAAACATTCTTTTATTGTCAAATTATCATGCAAAAATTATACAATATTTTTTTTAAGTTGTTTCAATTTGCGTTGTTTTATCTTTAATAAGACCAAGAAACAATTTAATTATTAAAATTCCTAGTAAAGTTCCAATTAAATCAGCTACCCAATCTAAAAATTCTCCGGTTCTATTTGGGACAAAAATTTGATGGATTTCATCTATAAGTCCGTAAAATATACAAATAATAAAAGTGTAACTTAAGAAAAATTTAGAGACTCTTTCCCACTTTTCTTGAAAATGAAGATTTAATCCCAAAAGAACGGCTAAAATTAAATATGCGCTAAAATGTTTTAGTTTATCTGAAATTTCAAAAACATCTACATACGGCGTTGATGGCAAAGATGTTGCAATAAACAAAACAATCCAATATAAGATTAAAGGAATTAGTAAAACCTTCAATCTATTTTCTTTTAGGTATTTATACAAATGATTTTCTCAGAAATTTTATAGTTTTAGGAATATGATTAATTAATTTTTTTGGTGTGATTCCAAATTCAGATTCTTCATCAGCAATTAAATCCGCAGTTAATCCATGAATATAAACTGATGATATTGCCGACTTTTCAATATTCTTAGTTTGAGCAATAAATGAAGTTATTATTCCGCTTAAAACATCACCGCTGCCAAATTTGGCTAATCCAGGGTTTCCACTCGTATTTATAAAAACTTCTCCATTTTGATTAAACAACAAAGTCGTTGCGCCTTTTAACACTAAAAATGAATATGTTTCTTGTACAAATTTTCTCCCATACTTTATTAAATTAGTAGTTAATTCTTCTAATTCAATTCCAAGTAAATCTGCAAATTCTTTAAAATGAGGAGAAAAAACACAATTTGATAAATTAAGTTTTTTATATTTTCCATTTCCTATACTAAATATTGCATCGGCATCAATTATAAATTTTGAGGATGGATTTTTCTTAATAACTTCAAATACTATATTTTGAGTTTCTAAATTTCTTCCCAAGCCCGGACCAATTAAAATTGCATCAGCCCAATTTATTTTGGATTGAATTTCATCTAAATTTTTCAATTTCAAAATTTCTGATTTCTCATCATTATAACTTAGAATAATTGCTGAGCTCATCTGTGATTGAACTAAATTTTGAATTGATTTTGGAAATGCTAAAAATCCGGCACCAGTACCAGAATTCATTGCTGCATTAATTGAAAAAATTGCGGCTCCCGGCATTTCTCCAGAACCGGCAATTACTAAAACTTTACCAGCAGAATATTTATTTAAATTTTGCTGCTTCACCGGAATTCCAGAAAATGCGTCTTCCGGTTCAATTAAATATTCACTAACCGGTAATTTATCAAAATAATTTTCACCAATTCCAATTGAACCTTTTACAATTTTCCCGGAATTAAATTTACCTTTTTCGTAAAAATGTCCGGTTTTTAATTCAGCTAAAGTAACAGTTAAATCTGATTTAAAAATTACATTTCCGCTGGCATTTTCAAGATTTAATCCGGTTGGAGAATCTATCGAAATTTTAATTGAATTAATTTTGTTCAATTCTAAAACAAGTTCACTCAAAGGCGATTTTAATTCTCCTTGTGAACCGGTTCCGAGAATTGCATCAATAATAAAATCACTTTTGTTAATAAAATTTAAATCACTTAACTTTTTATAAAATTTGATTTGTAAATTTTTATATTCTTTTGACAAACTTTTTAAAATTTCAAAATTAATTTTTGCATCACCGGAAATTTCACTTTCATTTGGAATTGCTAAAACTTTTACGTTATAATTTTCTATTGTTAATTTTCTCGCAAGAGCAAAACCATCCCCGCCATTATTGCCTTTTCCGCAAATAATTGCAAAAGTTTGATCTGCAGAAATATTTGGATACTCATTAATTATTGCAGATTTAATATTTTCTGCTGCATTTTCCATTAATAATAAACTTGGAATTGAATATTTCTCAATTGCAAATTTATCGGCAGATCTTATTTGTTCAACGCTAAAAAGTGGAATCATTTTTTAATTAACATTTATTCAATAAAAATTATGTCTTCACCAATTTCTGTAATTTCTAATTTATGATTTTCAGAAGGATTTAATGAAATTTTACGATGATTTTTAAAATCAAAAATATCTTCGCCTTCTTCAACAACTACTAATTTTATTGTTTCATATTTGGAAACGTCACTTAAAATATCTTCATGATCAAAGAAATAAATTTCTGTAAATTCATCAAATTTTTCATAATAAGCCCCTTCTGAAACAGAACTAAAATCATAAATTATTTCATCATTAATGACGGCTTTTAAAATATCACAAACAAACGGAAGCAAAACTCTTGAGCCGTAAAAAAGTCCGTTTACTTTTTTTTCTAAAACTTCATTTATTGTTCTCATTTTATGCTCCTAAATAAAAAAGTAACCAAACCAAAGCAAATACCGGAAGAAGAACCGGAATTGAATATTTTACCATATAAGCAAAAAAACTTGGCATTTTTATACCGGATCTTTCGCAAATTGATTTTACCATAAAATTTGGACCATTTCCGATATAAGACATTGCTCCAAAAAATACTGCACCAACGGAAATTGCAGATAAATAAATTGGATAAGTAATTGAAAGCTCATGAACTTGCTCTCCGACGTTTACATCCAAACCAAATTTACCCATTGCTGCACTAAGAAAATTTAGAAATGTTGGAGCGTTATCCAAGAAAGCAGATAAACTTCCAGTTGCCCAATAGAAAATTCCGGGAACTAATTGATCACCTAAAACATTTGCTTCGTGTGCAATTAATTGTAATGCCGGAATCATTGTAGCAAAAATTCCAACAAATAAAAATGCAACTTCTTTTATTGGTTCAAAATCAAATTCATTTGATTTCAGAATTTCTTCATCTGCATATTTATATGACAAATAGACTATCGAAAACATAATTATTTCTCTAATACCAAATGGAAGAGGCGATAAGCTTGGAACCAAAGGAATTATTGCCGGATCAATAAAAACAGAAATAAGGATAATTAATAAAAAGCCAACATTTTTTAATCCTTTGAATTCAATTTTTCCGGAATATTTTTCATTATCATTTTCTGCAATATTTTTTGAATCGATAAAATAAAATATGCAAAGAACTAATAGAACAGTTAGAAGCCAAATGTACCATATATGTCCAAAAAACCAAAAGAAATCAACTCCGCGTAAAAATCCTAAAAATAATGGCGGATCGCCTATTGGGGTTAAAGCACCCCCAATATTGCTTACCAAAAAAATGAAAAATATAAACTGATATGGTCTAATTCTTTTTCTATTAATTTTAATAAAAGGTCTGATTAGCAACATTGAAGCGCCGGTTGTTCCGATTAAATTTGCAATAACAGCTCCAAATAATAAAATAGCCGAATTTACCATAGGTGTTGATTTTTTATCAATTTTAATCAAAATTCCACCGGAAGCAACAAATAACGAAGCGAGCAAAGCAATAAATGCTAAATATTCAGTAAGTGTGTGAAGCAAACTATGAGTATCACCTAAAACTAAAAGATAATATGTAACCGTAATTAGTCCTAAAATAATTGAAACTTTAGGATAATGATGTTCCCAAAAATGATGATAAAATAACGGTCCGGTTGCAATCATCAGTAATAAAACAATAAATGGAATTACCATAAAAGTCTCTGGTAATGTGTGAGTGGCTTCCGAAGCAAATAAATAATTCGGAGTTTGGATTAAAATCAATAAAAGTAATACAAGTTTTGTTTTCATATTTTATTAAGTTTATTTAGAATTATGGGGTATTTCTATAAATCATTCTTGGAAACGGAATCGCTTCTCTTAGATGTTCAATTCCGCAAATCCATGTTACAGTTCTTTCCAATCCTAATCCAAAACCGGAATGCGGAACGGAACCAAATCTTCTCAAATCTAAATACCATTCAAAATAATGCTGAGGTAACTTATGATCATTTATTCTTTGTAACATTAAATCTAAATTATCTTCTCTTTGGCTTCCGCCAATTATTTCTCCGTAACCTTCCGGAGCTAAAACATCAACAGCCAACGCAACTTTTGGATTTTCCGGATCTCGTTTCATATAAAATGCTTTAATTTCTGCAGGATATCTATGAACCATAACCGGTTTATCAAATTGTTCGGAAATTACGGTTTCATCCGGTGCACCTAAATCATTTCCCCACTCAAACTCTTGCCCTTTTGATCTTAAAATTTCAACTGCTTCTGTATATGAAACTCTAGGAAATGGTCTAACAACTTTTTCTAATTTACTTATGTCTCTTTCTAAAATTTCTAATTCCGGTCTGCAATCTTTCAAAACCGTTTGAACAATATATTCCAAAAATTCTTCGGCTAAATCCATATCATCGTCAAGATTATAAAAAGCCATTTCCGGTTCAACCATCCAAAATTCTGTAAGATGTCTTCTTGTTTTTGATTTTTCTGCTCTAAAAGTCGGACCAAAAGTATAAACTTTTCCTAAAGCCATTGCACCGGCTTCTGCGTATAATTGTCCTGATTGTGTTAAATATGCTTTCCCTAAATCAAAATAATCCATTTCAAATAATGTTGAAGTTCCTTCAGAAGCATTTGGAGTAATTATCGGCGGATCAAAAAGTGTGAAATCTCTTTCATCAAAAAAATCTCTAATTGCCTTTACAATTCTATGTCGAACTTTTAAAATTGCGGCTTGCTTTTTGGAACGAATCCATAAATGACGATGATCTATTAAAAATTCAATTCCGTGATCTTTTGGAGTAATTGGATAATCTACAGAATCGCCAACTAATTTTAAATCGGTAACATCTAATTCAAATCCGCCGACTGCTCTTGGTTCATCTTTTACCAATCCGGTAACTTCAAAAGAACTTTCTTGCGAAATTGTATCAGCTAATTGAAAAACTTCATCAGTAACATTTCCTTTAAAAACTATACATTGCAAATATCCGCTTCCATCGCGCAAAATTAAAAACTTTACTTTTCCACTTGATCTTTTATTAAATAACCAACCTTTTAGAGTAACTGTTTTTCCAACATGATTTGATAAATTTTTAATATAAACATGAGAAATCATATTTTATCCGAATTTTTATACGAAAATTTTTATTATGGAAAAATAATACTTTTATGTATAGTTTCACAGATTTTAAGAAATTTAAAATCTTGTTTGATAATGAAAAAATCATTAATAACTTTGATAAATTTAGCGCAATAAAGAATCAATAATAATTCCTTCTCGCAAGGAAAAATTAGAAATAATTATTTCTTCAATTTTGAATTGTTCAAAAATTGTTGAGAGTAAAATAATTCCGGCGGGAATTATTTCTGCTCTTTTTTCGTCAAGTCCCATAATTTTAACTCTGTCTTCAATTTTTTCTGAACTTAAAATTTTTTTTTCAATGTTTTGTAAATTTTCAAATGTGAATTTATAATTATTTTGATTTTCTTGAAATTCAGATTTACTTTTAATTGAGTTTATTAAAAACCCAACCGACAAAATTGTTCCGGAAGATCCAACAACACAATTTATTCCATTAAGTTTTAAATTATTTTTTAGGGGAAGTAATACTTTTTCAATCCATTTTTTGCAATCATTTATTCTGGATTTTGTAATTAAATAATCCGGAAAAAATTGATGCGTAAGGCGGACAGCACCAAGTTTAAGACTTTCCGAAAAAATAACACTCTCGTTTAACCCAATAATAAATTCTGTACTTCCGCCGCCAATATCTATGCATAAACTTTTTTTATTTTGAAGCGGAAGTGAATTTGAAATTCCAAGATAAATTAATCTGGCTTCTTCAATTCCATCAATAATTTTAATTTTAATTCCGGTTTCTTCAAAAATTTTATCAATAAATTCATTTTTGTTGAAAGATTCTCTGACAGAGCTTGTTGCAACAGCTTTTATTTCTGCGTTATAATTTTTTGCAATTCCAGAAAATTCTTTAAGTATTTCAATTGCTTTTTTTTGAGAAATCTGCGAAATAATTTTTTCATCATTCTTAAAATCTTCGCTTAATCTTAAGACTTCTCTTTTTCTTTCAATAATTTCAAAATGTCCGTCTTTAAAAATTTCAACGATTATTAAATGAAATGAGTTTGA
>JBGSKB010000230.1:0-4750 GCA_041741395.1 Melioribacteraceae bacterium | reverse complement strand
TTCCTTGTCGTTCAAAAGCTTCAACTAATGCCGGTCTTGAAATTTTTAAAGCCATTGTTTTATTATCGTGGCAATCTCCACAACCAATTGGATTTGTAATTTCATCACCTTTTTCTTTCCATTTTCCTTTGTAAAATTCAGCAATGCCTATTTTTTCCATCACTCTTGGTACATCGGGACTTTTACACGTCCAACACGTTGCGGGCATTGGACCATCAACATTTCCTCCTGTTCTCAAAATATTTCTTATATCCGTTATTGCGTAAGCGTGTCCTCTTCCTTGATTATATTCTTTGGAAAAAGCATATCCTGCCCACATTACTACTAATTCCGGATATTGCTGTAAATAATCTCGTTTTACAGAACCACCGTGTTTACTTGCAAATCCGGTTTCTAATGTTTTTCTGTATGATTCATATTCTCGCGGGAAATTTTCTCCCCAAACTTCGTTTCTGGTTTCTCCATCCGGAATTGGTCTTACCATTTGCAATGTGTAATATGCTTCATTTTTTCTTTCTAAGATAGAAGATGCAAATAGTCCTATTAAGAAAACTACAATTACGGTTATCAAAAATAGCATCCAACCATACAAAGGTTTTTCTTGAACTTTTTGTTTTATTGATTTCATTTTTATCCCTTCTACTTTAAAATTTATTGTTTAATATTTCTTATAATCCAATCCGGAATTACTTGTTTGTTATCTGGTCTAATAATATTTGGTACCGAACTTAAACTATGAACTTTTCCGTGCGGAGTTTCTCTATGACAATCCCAGCAAACGCCATCTAATTCATCAAAGATACTTTTTGCATTTGTTGATCTAAAAGAAACCGGATGCAAATAATTTGAGTGGCATCTTATACAATTTTCTTGAACAACATTTCTTCCGGCATTTTTAATTCTTATAACTTGAGGCTCAAGTCTGAACGTAAACATTGTTGCATGACGTAATCCATCGCTTGCTTTAAACATATATTTGCGAAAAACATTATCGTGTGGAACGTGGCAATCATTGCAGTTTGTAATTCTTCCGTGGCTTCCTCTTTCCCAAGTTGCAAATTCCGGAAACATAATATGACAATTTATACAAGCTTTAGGATCATCAGATAAATACGAAACTGCATTTGAAATGTGAAGAGTGTTTATGCCCAATCCCACAATTATTCCAAGCAGAATAATTACAGAAATTTTCCAATTTGCGGGCGGTGATATGTGAAATAATAATTTTAATAAAAAGTTTAATTTCTTTTTATTCATATTATTCTTTCTTGTTTGAATTTGAAATTTGATTTAACTCTTTAATATCTTCTGAACTTCTTATGTGATCAATTGAATTTTTTTGCTGATACAATTCCAAATATTTTTCTTTAGGAATTGAATTTTGCCAATTTCCGGAAAGCATTCCAATTGTGATTATTACAAAATAAATTGCTACAACTCCAATTGCAATAATTTTTTTTGATACTTTCTTTTTTGTGTAAATTGATTTTAATTCGAGTGTATCTTTTACCGGACAAACGTCAACACAGCTCATACATGTTGTGCATTCATCGGAAATTACTGTTTTTACTTTATCAACTTTTATAAATGATGGACAAGCCTTTGCGCACAAATTGCAATCAATGCAGCTTTGTTTATTTCTAACAATTTTGTTTGGACTAAAAAGTGAAATAAAACCTAAGAGCGCTCCATACGGACATAAATATCTGCACCAAAAATTTCTAAATATAATTGATAAACCAAAAAGTACCGCAATAACAATTAATGAAAATTGAGAAATGTGAGCAAAGAAATAATACATCTTTACATCGGAGATTATGTTATATGGAGAATCAAGAAAATATCTTAATGCTTCGGCGGTCATTGAAAAAAATATTGAATATGCAAAAAATCCCAAAATCAAATATTTTAAACTTCGCAAAGGATAATCTAAAATTCGCGGCATTTGTAATCTTTTCTTAAATAATTTCTTCTGAATTTTTTCGCTAAAATCTCCAAGTGATTCCGAGATAAATCCAATTGGACAAATCCAACTGCAAAAAGATTTTCCGAAAACAAATGAAACAATAATTATTCCTAAAAAAATAAATAATCCCGCGGGATGTGCTTGATGAATTTCTCCCGAAAGAATAAAATAGTACAAACTCATTAATGAGCTTATCGGAAGAAAAGCTTCAACTCCGGGCGGTCTTTCGTAAAAAGTTGAAGTTCCGTTACTTTCTAAAAAAGTTGTGAATAAATAAAATTCAATTCCAATCCACAACACAATTGCCACAAAAATGAGCTGAATATATAATCTATATTTTTGAATAGATATTTCAAGGTTTTTATCAATTTTTAACATTTTGCTGACTTTCTATAATCAGATTTTAAATTCTGCTATTTAATATATAATAAAAAGATAAGTTTGTCAATGATAATAAAATTGACATGATAACTTATTTTACATCATCTTAACAAAATATTTTCAAATTCTAATTAATAATTTGACACGAATATCTTTTTGTAATATGTTTAAATCGGAAATAATATTCTGTTATAAAATTTTATATAAAATTTTTCTTCAAATAAAATAAGGAAGGAAATATGATTGATTCAAATGTTGTTCTAACTGGTCAAACGCTTGCTTATACGTTATACGTTTTAGTAATTATGTCGCTAATGGCGTGGTTTGCTTACAAAATTACACGTGATGGAAAAAGCAAAGAAATTAAACCCGCAATATTTTATTCATTTGTTGGATTTTTAGTTCTGATTGGAGTCTCTCTTCACATTGCAACTCATTACACAATTCCATGGAAACCAATGGATCTTGACCGTGCGGAGATTACTCCAGATAAAGTTTTTGATATTTCTGTTGCTGATCATCAGTTCAAGTTTCCCTCGGAAAAACTTCAAATCAAAGTTAATGAGAAGGTTTTATTCAATGTTACTTCAGAGGATTTGACCTATGGTTTTGGTCTTTTTAGAAAGGACAATTCAATGATGTTCCAGATGCAAGTACTTCCAGGTCATGTTAATGATATTCTTTGGCAGTTTGATAGACCTGGTATTTACTCAATTAGATCGACTGAGTATTCCGGCTGGAAAGGAATAAATATGGTTGTAGAAGATATTGTTGAAGTAACTGAATAAAATTTTAATAATTAATTTTGAGAATTAACATGAACTTTTTAGAAACTTTTATGAATGGTGAAAAAGGTTTATTCAAACCTAACACTTTAACACCAATGCAAAAATTAACATTGCGATTTGTTGTTGTTGGATTAGTCTATTATGCCTTTGCGGTAATTGAGGGAATGATAATGAGATTGTATGAAATAAAACCAATAGAAGCTCTTGGTCACGAACAATTTTTTGCAATTATGACAGCTCATCCTCTTGTTGGAATTTTTGGTTCAACATATTCAATTGTGTTTGGAGCATTTTTATTTCTTGTTCCATTCTTAATGAAAAAACCTTTGTGGAGTATAAAGCTTGGAAATTGGACTTTATGGCTAATTGCAATTGGTACTTTTGTGTTTTGGTTTTCCGGTTTCTTATCTCATTATTCACCACTTTATACTTTGTATTGGCCTTTGCCGGCTGATTTTACTCAATTTAGCGTTGTTGGTGGAACATTTTTTATTCTTGGAATCGCATTGGTAATGGTTGGAACTGCGTTTTTTGTAATTAATGTTTTTAAAACTATTTCATATACACCAGAAGGTTGGGAAAAACAACCCGGTGGTGAATTAATCAAATCAGCATTGGGCTTAAGCGGATTAAAAAATTTATTTTCGAAAAATAAAAAAGAACATTTGGTTTCACTTCCGGTTGCCGCAATTGCAAGAGGAACAGTTGATACGGCTTTTAATGCTGTAATAATTTTATTTGCTGGAATTTTAATACTGATTTATATGATAGCCGAATTATTTGGAGTTAGTCTTAAACATTCTGCAATTGATGCCTTATTGTATAAAAATATTTTCTGGTGGGGATTGGATTTAATAGCCGATGGTTTAGTTTTAATTTTTGTTGCGGGAACATGGTATTTACTGGCAACAATGATTACTGGGAAAAAATTATTTATGGAAAATTGGGCAAGGGCAGCATTATTCATTGAAATGGTTGTTTCGTGGACAGTATGGTCACATCATTTAATGTCTGATCAAGCACAGCCCGGAATTCTAAAAATTCTTTCCGGCGAAATGGTAACTGCTTTTGAACTTATCACACAAGGTTTAGCTTTCTTTATTACGCTTGTAACTTTGTGGAGCGCAAGACCGTTAAAAATGACAAATCCATTAAAATTTTTATTAGGCGGATTGCTTGGTTTTGCTCTCGCTGTTCCGGCCGGAATTATGCAAGCAGATTTAGGATTAAATAGAATTCTGCACAATACGCAATGGATTATTGGTCCGCATGTTCACGTTGCAATTTTAGTTGGATTAACAATGACTCTATATTCCGCAATTTATATTTTGCTTCCGGTTCTTACAAATGGCGCAGAATTGTATAGTCAAAAATTAGCAAACTTTCACTTTTGGGCGCATTTAATTGGCGGAATTGGAATGGGCGCGTTTATGGGAATGGCGGGATTAAAAGGAATGTTACGCCGCGCTGTTTATTTTAACGGTGAATTTAATTTATATATGATTTTAGCAGCTTTAGCCGGATCATTATTGTTATTCGGATTTTTTGCATTCTTCTATAATATTGTAATGACGGTAGGATTAAACGGTGTTATCGGAATTTTTATGCCTTCAAA
>JBGSKB010000229.1:0-2521 GCA_041741395.1 Melioribacteraceae bacterium | reverse complement strand
AAAATATCTTCAATTCCAGAATCCACAGCTTCTTGTACAACATATTGAATAGTTGGTGTATCAATAATTGGTAACATTTCTTTTGGCTGAGCTTTTGTTGCTGGTAAAAATCTTGTACCAAGTCCCGCAGCAGGAATTACTGCTTTTTTAATCATAAAATTCTCCTAAGATATAAAAGGTTTAATAACCCTAACATTTACTTTTTTTAATTCCATAATAAGTTTTATAAGCATTTCGTCATTTTTATATGTACCAATAATTGAACCTCCGGAGCCTGCAAATTTTGCAGAAGCTCCACAATTTCTTGCAACGTTTATCATTTCCAAATTTTCATTATTGATATTCATAATTTTTACACGAAGATCAAAATTTCTATTTATCAATTCAGCAAGTAATATATAATCCTTATTTAAGATAGCATTTTTTCCTTCTTCAGCACAATTAGCAATTTCCGATAGAGTATCAATAACAAGTTTTTCACCTCTTCTATATCGACTTGCAATATCATTTAAAACAACTCCAGAAATTTTACCAAGAGTATCTTTATATGCTAAATAAATTCTGGGCAAATTTTCTAGCGGCAATGGTTCATATTTCCCGTAATTATTTTCCCTTAAAAACTGTTCTTCAAAATCCATAAATACACAACCTTCATAAACTTGAATTACTCTATCTTGAAGTCCCGCATTGATATTTAATTCTTTTGTTTCTGCAGAAAGAATTAGCGATGGAAGAATTTCCTTTTTTATTTCAATTTCGAAAAACTTTAATAATGCCTTTACTGTAGCAGTAATAATTGCACTAGATCCAGCTAAACCAACTTGCCTTGGTATTGAAGAATTATATCTTATTGAAAAATTTTTATTCTTAATTTTGACATCATTTTCATTACAATAATCAAAGAAAGCTTTTATACTGGCTTTTATTAATCTATCGGCCCCATAATATCCATGCAATTTAATTTTATCAACAAGATCATAAATATTTTTAAATAAATTTCTATCATGTTCTAGAACTTCAATAATTAGTTCTGGTGATTCATAAAGAGAAATATGCGCACTAAAATTTTTAATAATTAATGAAATTGTTTTCCCAAAATAGCCATCAGATGGATTTCCCAGAAGTCCTGCTCTTGCGTATGCTCTTGATTCAATTATCAATTTTTAACTCTGTATTTTATTTTTAAACTTTTCAGTCAATTTTTGCAGGTTCCAATTTAGGAACTAATAAATGCATAATCAGTAAAGCAAAAAGATAAATAACCGCAGCTATAGAAAACATAATCTCATAACTTCCCGTATTTTGTTTCAACCAACCGGCTCCAAGATTCATAAAAAACCCGCCCATTGCGCCGGCAAATCCGCCAATTCCCACAACAGATCCAACTGCTTTTCTTGGAAACATATCAGAAGTTGTTGTAAAAATATTGGCTGAAAATCCTTGATGTGCTGCAGCTGCAATACCGATAAGAATTACGGCAATCCATTGACTTTCAACATATGGAGACGCTGCAACCGGTAAAATTAATAATGCACAAACTAACATTGTAATTTTTCGTGCAGCATTTACTGTCCAATTTCTTTTTATTAAAAATGAACTTAACCAACCACCACCAACTGATCCAACATCGGCAAGTAAATAGACAATAATCATTGGAATTCCAATTGTTTTTAGGTCAACTCCAAATCTATCATTCATAAATAATGGGAACCAGAAAAGATAAAACCACCAAATTGCATCAGTTAAAAATTTCCCAATTGAAAAAGCCCAAGTTTGCTTAAATTTTAAAAGACGAAGCCAAGGAATTTTTGCAACGGGATCCGGCGGATCACTTTCGATATGAGCTAATTCAGCTTTAGATAATTTTGGATGTTCTGATGGACGACGATAAATAGGCAGCCAAAAAACAATCCAAATTAAACCAGATAAACCAGTTATAATAAACGCTGCTTGCCAACTCCAATTTAACGCAATCCATGGGACAACTAATGGAGCTATAATTGCTCCAACATTTGTTCCTGCATTAAAAATACCAGTAGCTAATGCGCGTTCTTTTTTGGGGAACCATTCTGCTACAGTTTTAATTGCCGCCGGAAAGTTGCCGGATTCACCTATTCCTAATGCAAATCTTGCCAATCCAAAACCAAAAGCACTTTTTACAAGAGCGTGTGCGGCTGCAGCTAACGACCAAATTACTAAATAAATACTATAACCATATCTTGAGCCAATTTTATCAATAAACCAACCGGCAAATAAAAACCCTATTGCATAAGCTAAAGTAAAGGATGCACTTATATATCCATATTCTTGATCTGTCCAACCAATTTCAGATCTAAGAGTGGGAGCTAAAACTCCTAAAACTGCTCTATCAATATAATTTATTGTTGTAGCAAAGAAAATTAAAGCACAGATTAACCATCTGTAATGTCCTATCTTTATTTTCTGTTCATCGTCATTTAAAGGTAGTTCAGTTTTTGATCGGAACATTTTAGTTTCCTTATAGAATATGAAAAAATTGTAA
>JBGSKB010000228.1:0-5007 GCA_041741395.1 Melioribacteraceae bacterium | reverse complement strand
CAGTAAAAATAAAATATTATTAAAAGTAAAAAATGCTTTAAACAATAAACTTATTAGAGAAGAAATTCTTCCACAAACCGAAGCCTTACTTCAATCAAAAATTCAATCTACATTATTATCAAATAAAAATGAGTTAATAGTTCAATTTGAAAATGAATTAAAAAAAATAAACGCAGAATTTATTTTGACTGATAACTATAATAAGGTAGCTCAAGAAATTATTAAAATATTGAATTATGAAAAAGAATTTACAATTGCTACAACGAATCAGAATATTTGCATGGATTTTAAAAATCAAATTGAAAAATCAAATCCGGAATATCAATTTATTGTTGCAAATCAATATCCTTCTCAAGAAAGAAAAGAAAAAATTAGCGAGATAAAAATTTCGTTAGTTCAAGCTGATTATGCAGTTTCGGATATTGCACAATTAGTTTTTTATTATGATAATTCAAAAACAAGTTATCCTCATTTTCTTTGTGATTTTGTAATTGCCATTGTTGAGGTAAAAAATTTATTGCCAAATCAATTTAAATTATTTGAAGTTATTGATAAAGAAAAATCAAAGAATATGGTTTTTGTTGCCGGACCAAGCAGAACTGCAGATATCGAAAAAGTTTTAGTTTTGGGTGCACACGGTCCAAGAAAATTATTAGTTATTTTAATTGATAATTAAAAAGTAAATCTAAAAACACACTTATATTTTTAAATAAAAATATGAAACAAAATAAATTTTTAGCAATTGATTTTGGC
Organism: Melioribacteraceae bacterium; assembly: GCA_041741395.1. GTDB lineage: Bacteria > Bacteroidota > Ignavibacteria > Ignavibacteriales > Melioribacteraceae. The sequence goes on along the minus strand of JBGSKB010000228.1, from coordinate 4,254 downwards.
GCAGAAAGCGGTCGTGCTATTGTTGGAATTTTAGAAAATAATAAAATTCAACTTGAAGAAGTTCATAGGTTTCCAAATCGTCCGGTAAATATTCATGGAAGTATTCATTGGAATATTCAAAACTTATTTGAAGAATTAAAAACCGGAATAGTTAAAGCAATTCAAAAAGGGCACAGCGATATTAAAAGTATTGCAGTTGATACTTGGGGAGTAGATTTTGGATTTGTAACAAAAGATAATCAACTTCTTGGTTCGCCATTTGCTTATAGAGATTCAAGAACAAATGGCATTTTAGAAAAAGCATTCAAACTTTTGCCAAAAAGTGAAATTTATAATTTAACCGGAATTCAGTTCATGCAGATCAACTCTGCATTTCAATTATTAAGTATGGTAAAAAGTAAAAGTGAAATTCTAAAATTTGCAGATAAACTTTTATTTATGCCGGATTTATTTAATTTCTTACTGACTGGAATCAAAAAATCTGAATATACAATTTCATCAACATCGCAATTATTAAATGCAAAAAGCAAAAATTGGGAAAACAAAATTTTTAATGGATTAAAAATCCCCAAAAAAATTATGTGTGAAATTGTTCCTCCGGGAACTAAGATTGGAAAATTACATTCATCAATTTGTAATTCAACTGGTTTGAAGAATGTTGAAGTGATTGCAGTCGGAAGTCACGATACAGCAAGCGCAGTTGCAGCGGTTCCAAATTTAAAAAATAATTGGGCATTTATCAGTTCCGGAACTTGGTCTTTAATAGGAATTGAAACGGAAAAACCAATAATAAATAATAAATCATTTGAATATAATTTTACAAATGAAGGCGGAGTTGGCGGAAAAATTAGATTTTTACGAAACGTTATGGGAATGTGGATAATTCAACAAATTAAAAAAGAATGGGAATTAGAAGGAAAGATATATTCGTATACGCAAATAAATAAAATGGCTGAAAAAGCTGCTCCGTTTAGATGTTTTATTGATGTCGATTCACAAGAATTTTTAAATCCGCAAAGTATGATTTCTGCAATAAATAATTATTGTAAAGATACAAATCAAAATATTCCAAAAACTAAAGCCGAATATATTCGTTCAGTGTTGGAAAGTCTTGCATTTAAATATAGAGTTATAATTGAAAGTATTAATTCCATTTCAAAAAATACAATTGAAGTAATTAATATTGTCGGTGGCGGTTCGCAGAATGAATTACTGAATCAATTTACTGCAGATTGTACCGGATTAAAAGTAGTAGCTGGTCCGGTTGAAGCAACTGCGTTTGGAAATATTTTAGTTCAAGCAATTGCTAATAATGTAATCAAAGATATTTCTTCAGGAAGAAAAATAATTTCTAAGTCAGTAGAATTAAAGGAGTTTATTCCGACAAATATAAAAAGATGGGAAAATTCTTTTCAAAAAGTTAAAAATATCCTTAATAATTGATTGGTGGTTTTATTATAATTTTACACATTCTTTCGAAATATTTTTAATTCAGTTTACTTTCAAAAATCTGTAAAAAAAAAGTTATAAATATTGTGAAAATGAATAAAAAAAATTATCTTACACGTGTAAGTATATTCCATCTTACACGTGTAAGTGTTTTTTTATTTGGTAAAAAATTACATGAATGTTAAACAATCTGATATTGCGGTTAAGTTAGGAATTTCTAGAGTAACTGTTACCAAAGCGTTACAAGATAGTCCGGATATTTCTGCTGAAATGAAACAAAGAGTTAGAAAAACAGCAGAGGAAATGGATTATATTCCAAATCTAACAGCAAGACATTTAACAGAAAAAAAAACACGTACAATTGGCGTAATTCTTCCGGATATAACAAATATGTATTTTTCATCCATCGTTAGAGGGATGATGGAAGTTGCAGAAAAAGAATCATACCATATTATTTTAACTGCATCAAGAGAAGATAGTAGAATAGAAAGTGATAATATTTTTAAATTGCTTTCAATGAATGTTGATGGATTACTTTTGTGTCAAACTTTAGATACTGTTGATGCTGAGATTTTTGAAAAAGTACAAAAACGAAAAAAACCTCTTGTATTTTTTGGCAGACCTGTTGGCTTTGTTGGATATAATTCAATTGGATTTGATGATTTTTTAGCTGCACAAAAATTAACAGAATATGTTATAAATAAAGGTTATACAAAAATTGCACACATTTCTGGTGATATTAAAAGTGATGGCGGTTTTAGGTTAGAAGGTTTTTTGGATACTATGAAAAAACATAATTTGCCAATAAATGATAAATGGGTAATTTTTGGTAAATTTTTTCCTGAATATGGTTATAATGGATTTAAACAAATTTATGAAACTGGAAATTTACCGGAAGTGGTTTTTTGTGGCAATGGTATGATTGCACAAGGTGTTTATGAAGCTATTCGTGAATTAGAATTAAATATGCCGGAAGATATTGGTGTTGTTGCAGTTGATCATAAAAAATTTGCGGAAATGCTTTATCCAAAATTAACTTATGTTGATTATCCAACCAGAACTTTGGGTAATGAAGCCATGAAACTGTTAATAAAAAAAATGAAATCAATTGATAAAAAGTGTAAAATTGAAAATATAATTCTTGATACATTTATAATTGAGAATAACTCATTACTTTAAGGGGAATTAAAATCCTTTATGGATATTAATAAAGTTAAAATAAATATTGAAAATAAGCCTAAGGTAGTTCCAAAACATTTTTTAGTTCCATTTATTTTGGTAACTACATTGTTTGCATTATGGGGCTTTGCAAATGATATTACAAATCCAATGGTTGCAGCGTTTCAAACAGTTATGGAAATTTCGGCTGCTAAAGCAGCATTAATCCAGTTTGCATTTTATGGCGGTTATGCAACAATGGCAATTCCGGCAGCCCTTTTTATCCAAAAATATAGCTATAAAAAAGCAATTCTTTTAGGTTTACTTCTTTATGCAATTGGTGCATTACTTTTTTACCCTGCAGCAAAATATGAAATTTTTGAATTCTTTTTAATCTCTCTATATATCTTAACTTTTGGATTAGCTTTTTTAGAAACAACTGCTAATCCTTATATTTTATCAATGGGTGATGAAAAAACCGCGACGCGAAGATTAAATTTTGCACAATCTTTTAATCCAGTTGGATCTTTATTGGGAATGTTTGTTGCTTCAAATTTTATACTTACCTCCTTAAAATCTGATATAAGAAATGAATCTGGTGAACTCATATTTAATTCACTAAGTGAAGCAGAAAAAGCAGCAATTCGTACAAATGATTTAGCAATTATTCGTGATCCATATGTTTTGCTTGGTGTTGTTGTAATTATAGTAATGATTATTATTTATTTATACAAAATGCCAGTTACAAATAAAACCGATAACGGAATTCATCCGTTTGAATCTTTTAAAAGTCTGATAAAAAATATTAATTATAGAGAAGGTGTCATTGCTCAAGTATTTTACGTTGCAGCGCAAATTATGTGTTGGACATTTATAATTCAATATGCTGAAAATTTAGGAATAACTAAAGCTGAAGCTCAAAATTATAATATTATTGCAATGGGAATTTTTCTTTCAAGCAGATTTATAAGCACATATTTAATGAAATATTTGAACTCAAGATTACTTTTAATGTTATTTGGTATTGGGGGAATGTTAACGACTTTAGGAACAATTTTTATTGTTGGGATGGGCGGATTGTATTGTTTAATCGCAACTTCTACTTTCATGTCACTTATGTTTCCAACAATATACGGAATTGCTTTAGAAGGACTGAAGGAAGATACAACATTGGGAGCAGCTGGTTTAGTAATGGCAATTGTTGGTGGAGCTTTAATGCCTCCACTACAAGGATCAATAATAGATTTAGGTACAGTTGCTGACATGCCGGCTGTCAATTTTTCATTCATTTTACCTTTTGTAAGTTTTGTTGTTATTTCAATTTATGGATACAGAACTTTAAATGTTCATAAAATAAATTAGTCAAAAGAAATTATCTCAATTTGCATTTTTATTTATGCTTGAAAATATTATAATAACTATCTTATAAATGAGGCAAAAATGTGCAAAAGCAAAAAAAGTTTTAAAGAAGTTTTAATATTGTTAATGTTTTTGTCAAATATTTTAATCGGACAAACCACAACACTACGCGGGGTAGTAATAGATGGATTGACCAAAGATGCATTACCTGGAGCAAATATAATATTAGTAGGAACCAGCATAGGCGCAGCGACAGATATAGAGGGAAAGTTTTTACTAAGGAATATA
>JBGSKB010000227.1:0-10785 GCA_041741395.1 Melioribacteraceae bacterium | reverse complement strand
TTAATGCCATTCCACAATTTAAAAATTCAGAAAAAAAACCTTTTCAAGTTTTTGTTACAATGCATGATATAACAGAAAACAAGAACGCTGAAAAATTAATTTTAGAAAGTAAGGAAAAGTTCAAACATTTGTTTGATAATATGCAAAATGGAGTTGCAATATATTGTGCAATTGATGGTGGTGAAAATTATATTTTTAATGATTTGAACAAAGCCGGAGAAACACTTAGTCAAATTAAAAAATCTGCTGTTATAAATAAAAAAGTTACAAATGTTTTTACTAAAATTAAAAAAAGTGGTTTTTTAAAAATAATTAAAGATGTTTACAAAACTGGAACTCCTCAACACTATTCTGAAAAATTCTATAGTGATGGAAAAATTTCTGCATGGATTGATAATTATGTTTTCAAATTACCCAACGACCAAATTGTTGTTATTTATAAAGATTCAAGTTCAGAAATGAAGGCATTAGAAGCTTTAAAAAAGAGTGAGGATAATTTAAGAGCCGTTTTAGATGCTTCGCCGGATATTATTGTGCTTGTTGATAATAAAGGTAAACTTCTTGAATCAAATGAAAGATTAGAAAAAGCTCTTGGTATAGAAAGAAAAAATCTAATTGGATTTGAAATTCTTAAAAAATTTAGCAAAGAAGTTAGGGACATAAGATTTGAAGTTTTCAAAAAAGTATTAAAAACAAAAACAAGAACTACATATAAAGATAAATCAAATAGAAAAATATGGGAAAATACAATTATCCCAATTTTAGATGAGAAAAAACGAGTTAACCGTTTTGCTGTTTATGCTTCGGATATTACAGATAAAGAAGTGTTCGAAACCAAATTAAAAGAAACAAACGAAACTCTTAGAAATTTATCAAAATACATTACAAATATTAGAGAGGAAGAAAGAAAAAATATTGCCCGCGAAATTCATGATAATTTAAGTCAAATTTTAACAGCAATAAATATGGATGTTTCATGGATAAAAAATTTATTGCCGGAAAATCTTTCAGATATTAAAGAAAGATTTAATCCGCTTTTAAAATTAATTGATAATTCAATTTTAACAGTACAAAAAATAAGTTCAGAATTACGCCCGGGAATATTGGATGATTTGGGATTAGTTAATGCAATTGAATGGCAATCAACCGAAATAGGCAAAAAAACAAATTTATCAATAAAATTAGATTTGCCGGAAAATGAAATTGAGTTAACCGAAGATAAACGAATTGCTGTTTTTAGAGTTTTTCAAGAAGCAATGTCAAACATTATCCGACATTCAAAAGCAAAAAATTTAAAAATTTTATTAAAGCAAAAATCAAAAGAATTATTACTCGAAATTATTGATGATGGAGTTGGAATTGAACCAAATAAACTTAATGATAATAAATCCTTTGGTTTGCTTGGAATGAGAGAAAGAATTTTTTCCGTAAACGGAAAAATTAATTTTTCTCAAAATGAAAAGGGCGGAACAACTGTAAAAATTATTATTCCGATTTTAGGTGAATAAATGAAAGTATTAATTGCAGATGATCATGCAATAGTAAGAAAAGGATTAATACAAATTGTTTCATCTATTCCAAACATTTCACAAGTTGATGAAGCAGAAAGCGGAAAACAAGTACTCGATAAATTTGAGATTGGTAAATATCAACTAATAATTTTAGATTTATCAATGCCTATTTTAAGCGGATTAGACACTTTGAAAATACTGAAGAATAAAGATCCGGAAATAAAAGTATTAATATTAAGTATTTACCCGGAAGAACAATATGCAATAAAAGCTTATAAAAATGGAGCATTTGGTTATATCAACAAAAATGTTGCGTCAACAGAACTAAAAAAAGCAGTAAATCAAATTTTAAACGGTAAAAAGTATTTAAGCAGTTCTTTGGCAGCTCAAATATTGAATTTCAAAGATTTTGAAAAACCAATTTACGAAAGATTATCTAAAAGGGAATATCAAATAATGATAATGAGTGCCGAAGGAATTTCGTCAAAAGACATTGCACAAAAATTATCTATTAGTCCAAAAACAGTTAGTACTTATAGAACTAGAATTCTTGAAAAAATGAATTTGGAAAATTTTGTACAAATATTGCATTACCTAAATGTAAACAAGTTGTAAGAAAATACTTACAAAAATTTAAGAAATATTTTCCAAAAAAAATTTTTATAATATTGCGTGAATTTTATTTTACAATAATTTAGATAAAATTTTACTCATTGATAATTATTTAATATGTATATTTAGCTTAGAACTAAAAAGCATCTTAGTTCCGGGGCACATTCGGGGGAATTGTGCCCCCCTTTTTTTTAAACTGATTTATCAATTAATAAGCCATTGGTATTTTGCTTTGTATTAAGCAATGATTGAAGAAAATTGTCAAATTCATCTTGTGATATTTCTCCTTCTTCTTTTTTTTCCATATACTCTTTAATTAAATCAATTGTTTCTTTGTCTTCAACTGGTGGTCGATTTGCATATCCTTCTGGAGGTTTCATTCCTTTTGGTTTTTCGAAACCAGCTTCTTCCATAATTTGTTTCATATCTTCACCGGGACCAACTCCAGAAGATTTGATTTCTTCCATCATATTTTTCCAATCATTTTCAGTCATGTTACCAGAATCATAATTAGAAATAATTTCTTTTAATGATGATTTTTGTTCATCTGTTAAAGTATTATTGGCTTTCGGTTGTGGATAAAATTGAATATTGCCTGAGTTACTTACGCTGCTTATCATTTTTATTCCTCTTAATTAATATGTAAAATAATTTTTTCTTACAATTAATTTTCGATAAAAGAATAATTTGGTGAATGGTTAAAAAATGATAATTGATGGTTAAAATGAATTTAAATAAATGATTCTTTAAATTGGATTGGTGTTTGTTTTGTATTTTTTTTGAAGAATTTATTGAAATTTGTCGGATCACTAAATCCAACTAAATGCCCAATTTCTTTAACAGAAAAATTTGAATGAATGAGGTGTCTTTTCGTTTCAAGTAAAATTCTTTCTTCAATCATATCCTTTGCAGTTTTTGAAATCCTTTTCTTAACAATTTGGTTTAGCCTATTTGGAGTAATAAATAATTTCATTGCATAAAAAGTAACATTTTTTTCTCTGCTAAAATTATGGTCAAGCAAATTTTTAAATTCTATAAAAATTGTATTATCAAAATTAAAAATTGTTTGACTGACTTTCCCTTTGGAACTCATCTGAATAAGTTTTAATAATAATATTTTAACAATACTTTCAACTATTGTTTCTTGTATTTGATCTTGGTTACTATTAATCTCAAAATTTATTTTATCAATAATGTCACATACCATATTAAATTCATCATTATTGAGTTTTATTTTGGGATTTTGAAAAAATGAATTATACTCGTTGGAATTTTGAATAATTTCACTTTCTCTTCCACTTTTATATAATATCTGAATTGGAAAAATTAAAACTATTCCATCTATATTATTTTCATTTTCTATTCTTTGAATCTGACCTTGCCAAAAAACAAAAACTGATTGTTTTACAACTTTATGTTTATGAATATCTATCCAAAAATCTCCTTCACCATTTTTGATTAAAATAATTTGATTTAGAGTTGCTCTTCCATTAGTCGTTAAAAATTTAGAAATATTATTATAATATTCTTTAAATGAAAGAATGGTAGTTTCGGAATTTGTCATTATTGCTTCTTCTGAAATTTATAAAGTTTAAATAGACGAGTTGGTGTTTAAATAAATCTTCGCCAACTAAATTTTGAAATTAGACATAAATATTAATTGATAGGTTTAAACTCAGAAATACTTTAAAAAAAATAGTCTTAGGGTAAAAATTTTTCTCTCTCAAAACTTTTTGAAATGTACTCCGTCCTAATTTATGAAATCACAGAAATTTAATTTTTATCATAAATGGAGTAAGCCATGAAGAACTTTAGCAAATTATTTCTAATTGTTCTATCTCTCCTTTTCACTATTACAACATTCGGTTTTACAAAAGAAAAATATCAGCAAATTGAAGATAATTTAATTGTTGGAATAAATACTGATAACAGAGGTCTTCAAGTTAGCTGCGCTTTTTTCTTGGGTGAATTAAAATCTGAAAAAGCTGTTATTCCGCTTTTAAAAATGTTAAAGAGTGGAATTACTGAAGAAGAAAGAATTATTGCAGCACTTTCCTTATCAAAAATAAAATCTGAACAAGGAATGTATGCAGTAAAGCAAAGAATAAAATTTGATGACAGCGAACGTGTTCAAAAATTATGTGCAAAATTCTATAATTGCTTTTTAGAAAATCAGAAAAAACCTGAGGTAATTGTTGAACCTTTTGAAGTTGTAAATTTAAATTTAGAGTATAACGGAGTAAAATTAGCTGATTTTGTAAAATAAAAAGTATTGAAAATTTAAAATGAACGGTTGTTTTCTTATCTTATATTTAAAAACGACCGTTCACTCCCCTTACAGATTTAATGAAAAGAATAATCAATTCCTAAATCTAAGGCACTATAACTCAGCGTTCCAAAACCCATTCTAATACTAAACGCCATTTTTGTATTTAACCAATATCTAATTCCAGCTTGGGCTCCAAACCACAAACCACCTTTATCAACTTCATTTACAATTGCATTTTCCACTAAAATTTGTTTATTAACATCATTAAAATCATAGGCAATTATTAATCCAGCCCAAGGATCAAATCTGTCATTTTTCAATTTGAAATGATAATTGGTTTGAAATCCGAATAAAATATTCGAATAGTTCCATTCAACTTCCGGAAATATTTCAGAATAACTCCATGATCTAAAAATCCCACCAATACCTAATTTTCCTATATTGGTATTTTCAGAATTATCAAGATCAATTCCATATTCATGATTTATCCCTAATTGAATTGTTGATCCAAGAAATGAAAATCCTAAAGATGGTCCCGATGTATGCAAATTAGATTGAAATTGACAAAAAATATTTGAGGCAACAAAAAATAAAAAAAATATATTTTTTAACTTCATCAAGATTCTCAAATATTTTAGTTTCTTGTTCCCAAGATAAAAAAATTAAATGATTTTTTTACAATTTCAATCGTATTTAACTTTTAATGCGAATGACAAGAACCGTCTTCATTAATTTCCAGATTTCCATTAAATAGTTTTAGCGCAGCATTTTCAGCAATTTCTTCATTTGTAAAGATTAAATTCTTTCCGCTAGAATTGAAATCCTCTTGTAATCTCCAGCCAGCCGAAGTGCAAATTAAATGTGAACAGTCACTTAAACCATCTAACAAATTTGAATGAGCAGATGCATGTTCATGATTATGAGTATGTTCATGATTGTGAGAATGATCATGTTCGTGTGAATGTTTATGATTAGTAAAATTGTTTTCACGATTTTCTTGATTTACAATCTTTCCATCTAAAATTTCATAAACTAAAAAACCATTACATCTTCCAACGTGCCCGGTAACTGTTTTGTAATCATCTGTTGCTACTGCTATTTTCATTTTATACCTCAATAATTAATTATTAATTTTAATTGCCTTTCCCGTTATTATACATTCAGCAATTTTATTTCTTGCACTTTTTATTATTCTTCCAAATGTTGCTCTAGAAACTTTCATCCTTTCTGCTGCATCTTCATGTAAGAGATTTTCAAAGTCTGCTAAATTTATTGCTTCAAATTCATCTCTTTCTAAAATAATTTCATCTAAAAATTTTAGTGGAATTCCTTGCGGCTTATAATAATTTGCTGTTGGATTACAGCTTACACATCTATTTTTTTTTGGTCGTGGCATAAATTATTATGAGCATATGCTCATAATAAAATTAGAGAATAAAAATGATTTTTCCAACATTTAAAATAATTTTAAAATTGTTAGAGTAAATTGTTGATTGAATTGAGTTTATATGTTGGATGATATTTTGAAAGATGAATTATATCTTTTGTAACTCCAGTTTGAACTAAAGCAGTATCAACTCCAAATTTATTTCCCATTGCAATATCAGTTTCTAAACGATCCCCAATTATTAAACATTTTTTTGGAGTTAAATTCATCAAATTCATAATTTCCGTAAACATGTATTTTGAAGGTTTACCAAAATGCTTCTGCAATTTTTTATTTGTTCTTTTTTCCAATGCAGAAATTGTTGAACCGGCATCTAAAATTTCTCCGCCATCAATAGGACATGTATTATCAATATTTGCAGCGAAAAATTTTGCTCCATTATCAAGAGCTTGTCCGGCAATTTCCAACTTTTGATAATTTAAAGTTCTATCGAGTGTAATAATTATTATATCAATTTTTACGGGATTTTCACAAAATTCTAATCCGGCAGATTCAATTTCCATTATGAATTTTTTTTCACCAATTGCAAAAAACTTTTTCCCATAATATTTATTTGCTAAATATTTTTTTGTTATCAAAGTTGAAGTTAAGAATTGATTTTTACTGATGTTGAATTTGTGTGAAATTAGAAAATTATAATAATCCTCAATACTTCCGGTTGTTTTATTTGAAATGAAAACTGTTTTTTTATTCAAAGATTTTAAACGATTTATAACCTTTGCAGCATTGGGAATAATTTTATCTTCCAGATAAATTGTTCCATCAAGATCAAAAATAAATCCGTCATATTTATCAATGAAATTCATGAACTTTTATAAATTATTTTTCCAATGTTGATTGATAATTTTGAAACATTCATTTAATGTTTTTGGTTTGTAATTTAATTCTGTTTCGGCTTTTAAATTTATTAATCCAGATTTTAGTGGGCGCAATGCCGGTTGATTTAAATCTTTTGTGAAAATTGGTTCTACGCAAGAAAAATCTAAATTAAAATACTCGGAGATTTTTTTTGTGAATTCAAAACGATTTAACAATTCCTTTCCGCCAATATTGTACAAACCAGTTTTATTGGAATCACAAATTCCAACAATTGCTAAAGCTAAATCATCAATAAAAGTCGGATTATTAATTTGATCTGTAACAATTTTAATTTTCTGATTTTTTGTTAAGGAATCAAAAACCCATTTTACAAAATCTGGTCTTCCAAATTTAGTTGCACCAAATAAAACATTTGTCCGCAAAATTGTACTTTTTATATCAAATCTTTTTATAACATTTTCACCGGCTAATTTACTTCTTCCATAATAACTGATCGGATTTGGCAAATCAATTTCCGAATAAGGTCCTTCGGTTCCATCAAAAACATAATCAGTGGAAATGTGAATTAAATGTGCATTAGAGGGTACAGAATATTTTGCCAAATATTCAACTCCGTTTACATTAATATTCCATGCTAGTTCTTTTTCGGTTTCACATTTATCAACGTTTGTGTATCCGGCAACATTTATAATAAAATCCGGATAAAAAGTCATTATCAGATTTTTTACATCTTTTTTATTCGAAATATCAAATTTAGAATAATTTATTTCCGGGAAATATGAAACATCTTCTGCAGATGCCAAAAGTAATTCAACATCATTTCTAAGTTTTAAAATTTCTACTACACTTTGTCCTAACATTCCATTAGAACCGATTAACAAAATTCTCTTCTTGATCATCATTATTATTTAAAATGTTACAAAAATTATTTTTCAAATATACTTATAATAAAATAAATTGGAATAAATTAGTATTTTCAATTTAGCAATTATTTTGTTATTGATAACTTTAGCAAACACGTTTTATTTTCTGAGAAAGAAATTATATGAAAATTGGAATAACATGTTATCCTACTTATGGCGGTAGCGGAGTTGTCGCTACAGAATTAGGAAAAGATTTGGCCTCACTTGGACACGAAATTCATTTTATTAGCTACGCACTTCCACACCGATTAACGCAATTTGTTGAAAATATTTATTATCATGAAGTTGAAGTCAGCAATTACCCGCTTTTTGAACACCAGCTTTATAGTTTGGCGTTAACCAGTAAAATGTTAGAAGTTATTGAATACGAACAATTGGATTTGCTGCATGTTCATTATGCAATTCCTCATGCAACAAGTGCATATTTGGCTAAACAAATTTTAAGAAAAAATGGATCTGATATAAAAATTATAACAACTTTGCATGGCACTGATATTACTTTGGTTGGACTTGAGCCTTCATTTTTACCACTTATGAAATTTAGTATTGAGGAAAGCGATGGTGTAACTGCGGTTTCCAGATTTTTAAAAGAGAAAACTCTAACAAATTATCATATTGAAAAAGATATTGAAGTAATTTACAATTTCATTGATACGGAAATTTTCAAACCAGTTTGCAATAAACAATTTAAAGATCATGTTGCACCAAATGGAGAAAAGATTTTAATCCATACTTCAAATTTCCGTCCGGTAAAAAGAGTTAGTGATACAATTAGAATTCTTGAAAAAGTAAATAAAGTTATCCCCACAAAATTAATTTTAATCGGCGATGGTCCAGATAGATCTGAATGTGAACGATTAACACGCGAATTAAAGTTAGAACACAATGTTTTATTTTTAGGTAAGCAAGATGGATTAGAAAATTTATTAAGTGTTGCTGATATTTTTTTGCTACCTTCACAATCAGAAAGTTTTGGGCTATCTGCACTTGAAGCAATGGCTTGCGGAATTCCAGTAATAAGTTCAAGTGTAGGAGGTTTGCCGGAATTAATAATTCATAATACAACTGGATTTATTGCAGAATTTGCTGATGTTGATAGAATGGCAAAATATGCTTTAGAACTTTTAACAAATAAGAAAAAATTCAACTCCTTCTCAAAAAATTCAAGGAAGAGATCCGAAAATTATTTTGAGAAGAAGTTAATTGTGCCTCAATATATTAAATATTATGAGAAAATTTTAGAACAATAATTATTGAATAATTGGTGTTTTACCAATGCTGTAGTGAGTAAAACCTAATTCTTTTGTTTTTCTTCTATTAAATACGTTTCTTCCATCAAAAATTACTGGATTCACTAATAGTGATTTAACTTGTTCTAAATCTGGATTATTGAATTCATTCCATTCAGTTAAAACTAATAATGCATCGGCACCTTCTGCCGCTCTGTATTGATCTTCAGCATATACAACTCGATCTTGTAAATAAAATTTAGCATTTTCCATTGCTTCCGGATCATAGGCTGTTACTTTTGCACCGCGTTTTAGTAATTCCTCAATAATTACAACTGACGGAGCTTCTCGCATATCATCTGTATTTGGTTTAAAAGCTAATCCCCAAACGGCGAATTTCATTCCTTCAATATTTTCGCCAAAGTGTTTTAATATTTTCCTAACTATAACTTGTTTTTGATCTTTATTAACTTGATCAACAAGTGAAAGCAATCTCATTTCTGAGCCTTTTTCTTTAGAAGTTTTAATTAATGCATTAACATCTTTTGGAAAACAAGATCCACCATAACCAATACCAGCATACAAAAATCGTTTACCAATTCTTGTATCAGAACCCATTCCTTTTCTTACCAAATCAATATTTGCTCCAACAACTTCGCAAAAGTTTGCAAGTTCATTCATATAGGTAATTCTCATAGCTAAGTATGAATTTGCAGCATATTTTGTTACTTCTGAACTTTCTGGATTCATTTCAATTATTGCGCTTCCTTTAAGTACAAATGGATAGTATAGCGATTTCATTTTATTCATTGCCAATTCAGTTGAAGCTCCAATTACAATTCTATCTGGTTTCATAAAATCATCGACCGCAAATCCTTCGCGTAAAAATTCCGGATTTGAAACAACTTCAAAGTTTCCAATATTATATTTGTTGAGAATTTTTGTAACCGCTGCGGAGGTTCCAACCGGGACGGTACTTTTATTTGCAATAATTTTAAAATCGTGTCCGGGATTTTCGCTAAGTATTTTACCAATATCTTCAGAAATTCCAAAAACGTATTTTAAATCTGCTGATCCGTCTTCGCCTTGTGGTGTTGGAAGACAAAGCATTATAACTTCAGAATCCAAAACTGCAGTTTTTAAATCGTCTGTAAAATGAAGTCTATTTTTTGCAATATTTCTGTAAAACAATAAATCGAGCCCGGGTTCATAAATTGGAACTTCTGCTTTTTTTAATTGAGCAAGTTTAACCGGATTATTGTCAACACAGATTACATCATTTCCCATTTCCGCAAAACAAGTTCCGGAAACTAATCCAACATATCCAGAACCTATAACCGAAATTTTCATTTTTACTCCAAATAATATTTAATAAATAAAATCTTGTTTTATCTCTGATAAATTAATTCCCAATAAATCTTTATCTGATATAATCGGATTTTTAATTCCCCAGTTTATGTTTAAACTTGAATCGTTATAAATAATACATCTTTCATGTGCTTTACTATAATAATTTGTGCATTTATAACTAAAAATTGCTGTCTCTGTTAAAACTGAAAATCCATGAGCAAAGCCTGGAGGAATCCATAATTGTTTTTTATTTTCTTGAGATAATTCAACTCCGAAACTTTTTCCAAATGTTGGCGAGTTAAATCTTAAGTCAACAGCAACATCAAGTACTTTCCCGGACAAAACTTGACAAAGTTTACCTTGAGCAAATTCGCCAACTTGATAATGCAAACCTCTTATTGTTTCATAAGTGGAAAAAGAAATATTGTCTTGAACAAATTTGTAATTTATTCCAAATTCTAAGTACTTTTTTTCTGAAAAAGATTCAAAAAAATAACCTCTATCATCTTTAAAAATATCCGGTTCAATAATAAATAGATCTCTGAAAGGTGTGTCAACTTTTTTAGCCATTTAAAACCTTTTATTTTTATGCCAGCTATAAGCAGAAGTTAAAATTTCATTTAAT
>JBGSKB010000226.1:0-2039 GCA_041741395.1 Melioribacteraceae bacterium | reverse complement strand
TGGTATGCAATTGTTCCGGCAGAATCGCATTGAATTTCGCTTTCCAATCCGGCTTTTTTTACTAATTTATTCATCACAGCTTCACCGCTTGGTGATCTGCAAATATTCCCCATACAAACAAAAATTACTTTTACCATTAATTACCTAAAATTTTTACTAAATATTCTGAATTATATTTTAAATTGATATTTATAAAATCTATTTCAAAATTACCATTACATAATGTAAATTCCCAATTCTGAATTGATGAACCACTTAATTATTAATCCCGCTTTCATTTAGACAAATTTAAAGAAGTGTCTTCAAAATTCTTATATTTGAAAACAGAAAAACATTTTATAGGTATTTGTTCATATATGAATGCTGCATTAAAAATTCTTAATGAAAGATTTGGTCATTCAAATTTTAAAGGTCAACAAGAAAATATTATTAATGAACTTGTGGTTAACAAAAATAATGGCCTTGTTATCATGCCAACAGGAGCTGGTAAATCAGTTTGCTATCAAATACCAGCGTTGTTATTTGATGGTGGAACAATTGTATTAAGTCCGTTAATTGCATTAATGCAAGACCAAGTAGATACGCTAAAAGCCAAAGGAATTTCCGGTGATTTTATTAATTCAACAGTAAATATAAAGGATAGAGAAAAACGTTTAGATGATTTTGTAAATGGTAGAATAAAATTTTTATATGTCACACCGGAAAGATTTAGGAAAAAAGAATTTGTTGAAAAAATTAAATCTGCTAAAATTTCATTACTTGCTGTTGATGAAGCCCATTGTATTTCTGAATGGGGACATGATTTCAGACCAGACTATTCTCGTATTTCTGAATTTAGAGAATTACTTGGGAACCCGCTCACAATTGCTTTAACTGCAACTGCAACTATTGAAGTACAAAAAGATATCATAGCAAAACTTGGTTTAAAAAATGATAAAATAAAATTATTTCATCAAGGAATTCAACGACCAAATCTTAGACTTGAAACAGAAGATGTTTATGATGAAAATGAAACGTTGAATAATATTGAAAATATTATTAG
Organism: Melioribacteraceae bacterium; assembly: GCA_041741395.1. Taxonomy (GTDB): domain Bacteria; phylum Bacteroidota; class Ignavibacteria; order Ignavibacteriales; family Melioribacteraceae. Next base: position 997 of record JBGSKB010000226.1, on the reverse strand, counting down.
AGAATATAAAGGATCCGGAATTATTTATTTTGCGTTAATCAAAAAGTTAGAAAGATACTCTCAACTTTTAAGTGATAAAAAAATCACTCACTCAATTTATCATGGAAAACTTGATGCAAAAAGAAGAAAACAAATTCAAAGAGATTTTCTTTCCGGCAATCAGAAACTTATTCTTGCCACAAATGCATTTGGAATGGGAATTGACAAACCGGACATACGTTTTGTAATTCATGCAGAGATTCCTTCTTCTATTGAATCTTACTATCAAGAAATTGGAAGAGCAGGCAGAGATGGGAAAGATTCATTATGTAAATTATTATACAACCAAAATGACCTTTACACTCAAATGGAATTTATTAAATGGGCAAACCCTAATGCGGATTATTATAATAATATTTATAATTTAATTAGAGAAGACATAAGCAGAGTAAATGGATTTGGCATAGAATTTTTAAGAGAAAAAATGAGTTATAAAGATAAAAATGATTTTAGAGTTGAAACAGTCCTTGCAATGTTTGATAGATACGGAGTTACCGAAGGTTCTTTAGAAAATACAAATCTTATTTTACAAACTGAATTACCCGAAGAATTATTTGATGAAGATAGATTAAAAGAAAAATTACTGAATGATAATAAAAAATTATTAGCTGTAGTAAATTATTTTAAAACAAAATCTTGCAGAAGAATTTTTATTTCAGAATATTTTGGTTTCTTTGATCAACCACCATGTGGTAATTGTGATAATTGTATGAATTAAATATTATTTATAAGTTTCAATATCATAATGTAAAATAGTGAAATAAATATGGCAAAAAATTATTATGAACCAATGCATTCCGCTGAACACATTTTAAACCAAACAATGGTTAGAATGTTTAATAAAGGAAGATCATTCAGTGCTCATTTGGAAAAGAAAAAATCTAAGTGTGATTACCGTTTAGAAAGAGATTTATCGCAAAGTGAAATTTCGGAAATTGAAAATAAAGTAAATGATATT
>JBGSKB010000225.1:0-3526 GCA_041741395.1 Melioribacteraceae bacterium | reverse complement strand
CAGTAAAAATTAAATTTGAATTTATGTCGTAAAATTTTATTTCTGCTGAAAAGTTTTCCAGATGATTTAAAGAATTATTTAATAGATAAATATTTTTATCACCATAATTATAAATTAACTGAATTTGTTCATTTGCTTTTTTTGCGCCAAAATAAGCACCATTCGGCATTAAGAAAGAATCATAAAGCTGCCAATATAATTCGAGCCAAGCTGAATTTAGCATCCACTGAATTATTCCGGTTGCATTTTTTTGATTTACTTGAAAGGCTTCAAACATTGGTCGCATTAATTCATAATTTAATATTTGAGTTTTAAATGCGAAATCTTCTGCATTTTTTGGTTTGCCATATCTTTTTTCAATTGCAATTTGTGTTCTATCGATATGAGAAAAATAATTTTTTCCGCAATGGAAATTCCAAACATTATCAATTGGCCAAAGATTTTCTTCCGGAATAAATTTCTTTAAACTTTCAATTGGCGGAACATTTGCTCCGGGACAAGTTTCCGTATTAAATCCGTAAGCACCGCCTAAATTTTTATTTGTGTACCAATAAATTGGCGGAGTGTATGCGTAAGGTCCCAGCATTTTCACTCTTGAAGAACCACTAATTTCGCTTATAATTTCTTGAGATGTAATTATTCCTTGATCACTTCCAACACCACCGGTAGAATTTAGATATGGACGAGTTTTATCATACTTTTCAAAAGTTTGAATATATTTTTTTTCTAAATCCGGATGAGGCAGCATATCGCTTCCGACTGTCCAAACAAAAATTGAAGGATGATTTCTAAGCCATAATAATTGATCTTCCCAAGATTGCGCAATTAATTCAATTTCATCTTTTTCAATTACACCGCCATATTTAGGATGAATTTCTTTTCCCAAATATTCTTTGTGTTCCCATTGGCAACTCCAACCGACCATTATTAATATTCCGTTTTCATCACAAAGATCATACAATTTTTGATCTTTCCCCCAAAATCCTTCCAAGCGAATACAATTCAAATTCATATGCTTTACATATTTTATTTGAGTCTCTAGAGATTTATGTGTGTCTTGCAATAATAAATCGTCAGTCCAGCCGGCACCTCTAATTAATAATTTATGACCATTAACTTTATATCCTCGATGTCCGCCATCGTTTATGTAATCTTCAATTTTTCTAATCCCAAATTTGGTTGAAGTTTCATCAAGTATTTCTCTATTAGAAATTGCAGTCAATTTCATTTCATATAAATTTGGCTCACCTAATTTATTCGGCCACCAAATTTTTGGATTTTCTAAATTTAACTGTGGAAATTCTTTAACACTGAATTTTAGATTTTTTGTTTCACCAACTTCCAAATTAATTTCTTTTTTGAAAATTATATTTTCAATTTTTCCTATTAGTTCACAATTTATTTTTTTTGAAAAATGATTAACCAATTCTGCAGAAACTATTAATTCTGCATTTCTAAAATTCGTTAAGTCAATTTCACTTTCAACAAAAGGATTTTTAATTTCAACACCTTTATTGAAGTGAATTGAAATATCTCTAAAAATTCCTAAATTATTATCCGGTGGATTTGGATTCCAATCGACAAATCCAATTGTAAAATCACCAGGTTTTGGAGGAATAACTTCAATGGCTAATATATTTTTCCCGACTTTAATATTTCCTGAAATATTAAATTGAAATCTTCTATAAGCTCCAAAAAAAGTTTTTTCATCTACAATTAAATTTCCATTCAACCAAATATTTGCTTTGTAATTTATTCCATCAAAATTGATTAAAATATTTTGACTAAATTGTTCTTCATTTATCTCAAATTCATTTCTGTACCACCAAGGTATTTTAAATTTTTCGGTTGGAATATTTTTAAGATTTGTTCCAAAATATGGATTTTCATAAACTCCATTTTCTACCAAAGCTGCCAAAACTGTTGAAGGAATTTTTGTTCTAAACCAATTTTCTGTATTAAATTTTTCTGAAGAAATTTTTTCTCCATTAACGGATAAAATTTTTTCTGATGAAATTAATTTCCAATTATTTTGCAAAAGAATTTTGTTCATTTTTTTAGATTAATTTTTGAATATAATTTTTATAAGTTGATCAAGCTGAGAAAAATCCGGAATAATAATATTTGCGCCGGCTCTAACTAAACGAGTTCTTTTTTTATAATTTATTCCGTATCTTCTAACTTCATCGGAAGCAACTCCAATGCAGAAAGCACCGACTTTTCTGCCTTCAATAATTTCAACCGGACCATCGCCAATAACCATTAAATTTTCACCATTGCACTTTCCTTCTTCAATAATTCTGCTAATTACAATTTTTTTTGCATCGCCAATTTCATTTCCTTTAGATCCTCTAATTCCACCGGAAAATAATTTTCCATAACCTAAAGAATTTGCTTCCGCAATTACACTGTCTTCGTCAGTTCCGCTTGCTAAAAATAATTTTAAATTTCTGCTTTGGAATGATTTAAGCATTTCAACGGAACCTAAAATTGTAAAATCATGAATTGTTCGTTCGCCTTTTTCAAACTTTTTGATTCTATCATCAACGCTAAACATTAAATTATTCAAATAAATTTGTTTGTAATCTGCCGGAGTTTTTACTTTAGATTTTGGAATAAATCCTTCTTCAATTATAATATCACGCAATCCCATCATCTGAATAATTGTCTGAATTCCGGTTGTGTCATTTATAAATTTTTCACATTTTCTTGAAAGACGATTATATTCATCTGTCGGCAATTCCTTTAATTTTTCACCGCAAATTTCTTCAAGCATTATTTTGTGCATCACAATTTCCCAACCTTCGCGCAAAGTTGAAATTGTTCCGTCGTGATCTAAAATGACATTTTGAATATTTATATTATCTGGTAATTTCTCAATAATTTCAATTTCTGAATTTTCAAAATATTTTGCTTTTCTTGGATCGAAAGCCAGAGCAAGATCATAATTGTAATAACTTTCTTCAGCTAACTTTAAAATTTCTTCTTGAGTTGCAGAACCGGTTTGTCTTATTCTTTTAGAAATAATTGCGTAAGCCAAATTTGCAATTTCCAAAGAAGAATTTATTGATGCACCGCTTCCAATACTTACAGCAAATGCGCTCACGCAAGTATTTCCGGAACCAAGTTTATCAATATCGCCGGTAAGATAAATTCCCGGAACCGTAGTAATATTTTGTTGATCCAAATAAATTAAACCGCTTTCACCTCTTATCATAAAAAGCGGAGTTTTAATTTTTGCATACAATTCTTTAAGATGTTTTATTGAAATCTCTGTATCTTTTTCATCAAATAATTCTATGTCTAAAATTTTGGAAATGGAGAATGCATTGACTTTTAAAACAGAATTTTTCAATTCAATATATTTATTTCTCAAATCTCCAAAAATTTTACAGTTTGGATTTTCAACAATAATTTCATTCAATTTTGATAGTGCAGAATTATCAAGAAGCGAGCTTTTGAATTGCTGATTTATAATCAGCACATCTAATTCTTTAATTTTGGTTTTAAGATTGTTCAATATAAT
>JBGSKB010000224.1:0-5925 GCA_041741395.1 Melioribacteraceae bacterium | reverse complement strand
ATTATATCAACAACATCAATATCCTTTCTGATTTCATTGGAAAAACGTTCGAGAAGTTCAATATCATAACTTAAAATTGCATTTTCGCTAGCTGCCGAAACTAATTTACCAATTCGTTCAACTTTCTGTTTTTGTATTTCAGTAATATAATTTGAAAGCATTTCGCTTTCAGCAATTAGCATTGCCGCAGAAACAATCGCTAAGGTTAAAATTATTGATAAAATGAATTTTATAGATAATGATTTCGTTAAATTATATTTTAACTTTTCTGACAATGTTTTGAGAAACATATCCTCTCCTAAACCATTAACTTTCATATAAGTATTATTCTAGAATTTTTTTAATAATTCGGCAACTTTTCTCATTCCATCAAAATCTACATCAGATGTAGGAACAAAGCCATCTAATTTTGCATCTTTTAGTACAGAGTTCGATTTTGCAGATTTGGGTGCTAACTTAATTAGTGCAGCTTTAAGTTTTTCTGTAACATCATCTTTAGAATTTGGAAGTTTGAAAAAAGGCCAATTGGGCATTTGCTCACTTTCTGATAAAATAACAACATCAGGAATGTTTACTTGATTTTTTATTTTATCATAATCCGCTGTTCTTATCCCTCCAATATCAGCAGCACCATTTTGAACTGCTAATGCCACATTTGTATGTTTTAATGCAAATGGTAAAAGTGTAATATCTTTCTTATGTATATTACAATTAACTAATGTTGCAGCTTGGGATATATAACCACCTGCAGATTTTTGGTCGACAAAAATCATTTTTTTACCTTTAAAATCACTCACGGATTTTATTGAACTCCCTTTTTTTACAAGAAAACATCCTGTAAATGATTTGCCAGAACCAGTTTCTACTGATAGCACTAATGGTTCAACTTTATTACCTAATGAAGCTCTTGCATCAATATAGATATTTGGATTTGCATATGCATAATCAAATTTACCTTCTTTTATCATTTGATTAAATGTTTCAAAATCCTTTGGAATTACGAGTTCAATTTTTTGTCCAATTTCTGCACTTGCGTATTCTACTAATGGATTAAACATTTTTGTCAATTCGGCAGGTGATAATCTTGGCAATATCCCAACTTTAACTTGAGCAAATGTATTGCAAGAAATAAAAAGAATAACAATGAATGAAGATACTATTGTATTTCTGATAGATTTAAACATTTCCCCTCCGTTACTAAAACTTGATTTAAAAAAAACATAAGTCCCCATTCTAATTTAATTTTTTCAAATTTTAAATATGATATAAATAACAATTTTTAAATACTACTCTACTATCGAATACAATATTATTTATTAAAATTTATTTGTGATTATTTGGATAAATTGCTCTTCAAGAACAAAAATATTTATGATGAAACTTCTGAAATATTCAAAATGTCATTCCTTTGCAAACGGGAATCTACTTAATTCTCTCTGGATTCCCACTTTCGTAGAAATGACAAGTACTACTAATATAATTTTTCAGAAGTTTCTAATAGATAAAAATTAAAACTCGGTAAAATTACTACCGAGTTTCAAAGTTTTAGCTGAATAGTTCATTAATAAACTTGTTGAGGGATTTTTTTTACTTTATCTACAGACGAAAACTTATATTCATTTTTTAGTTTAAATTTTGCAACCATTGTCTGCAACTGATCAGTAAGTTGATTCAAATCATTTATTGCATTAGCCACTTGTTGAACACCCAGTGAAGATTCCTGCGAAACTGAATTTATTAATTCTATACTTTTACTAATTTGCTCAACAGTTGAAGATTGTTCTTCGCTTGTTGTTGCAACTTGCGAGGAAATTTCCAAAACTTTATCTGATGATGTTACAATATTTTTCATAGATTCACCGGCATTTACAACTTCAGCCATTCCTTTAGAAACTTCTTCATTTCCCTTTTGGATTGCAGTAACGGCATTATTGCTGTCTTGTTGAATTTTTGTAATCATTCCGGCAATTTCATTTGTAGCAACTGTTGTTCGTTCGGCAAGTTTTTTAACTTCATCAGCAACAACTGCAAATCCTCTTCCATGCTCTCCAGCTCTCGCGGCTTCTATTGCAGCATTTAAAGCTAATAGATTTGTCTGATCTGCAATTTCGTTAATAACTTTAATAATTTGTCCAATTTGTGTGCTGCTCTGCCCCAATTCAAGAATTATCTCCGATGCTTGTTTTACAACATTTTCAATTTTGGTCATTCCTTTAATTGTAGATTCAATTATATTTTTACCTTCTTGAGCGAGATCTTTTGAGTCTTTTGCAGCGTCGTTTGTTTTAATAACATTTCTAGTAGTTTCTGCAATTGTTGCCGCCATTTGTTCCATTGCTGTTGCAACTTCACCGGTTTGACTACTTTGTTCTTCTGAGCCAGCAGCCATTTCTTCTGCACTGGATGATATTTGATTTGAAGCGCTTGCTGTTGCATGAATTACTTCTGAAAGCTGAACTAGTAATGAATTAAATGAATCTGCTAATGTATTTATACTATTTTTTATAAGTTGATGATCCCCTTTATAATGTCCATCAACACGTACTGTCATATCACCTTCTGTCATAACTTCTAATACTTTTGCACCTTCTTCAATTGGAAGAATTACAGCATCTAAAGTATCATTAATTCCTTTTACAATTTCTTTATATCCACCATTAAATTTTGAACTGTTTCCTCTATTTTTGAGTTTTCCTTCTAATGCACTATTTGTTAAATAATCAGTTTCTATTTTAAGATTTTGAAGAGTTTCAACTGTTCTTTGCAATGCTGGACTAATTTCATCTTCTGAACTGAGATGATTTATTTCTATATTAAATTCACCATCTGAAATTTTGTATATCTTATTTGTAATTTCTTGAAGAGTATTTGCAAATGAATCCATTGATTTGCTAAGAATTCCAATTTCATCATTAGTATCCAAATTCAGTCTATGTTTTAGTTTTCCCTTTTTAAGTTCATTCATCATTTCAGAAGTTTTAACAATAGGAGTTCCTATTAATTTTTGAACTATGCTACCCAATAAAATTGATAAAATAATTGCAAGTCCCAATCCCCCACTAATCATAATAATGGCCAATTCATAAGAACTATCACTGGATTCAATATCAGCTTTTGACACATTTTCTAAATTTTCTGTAAATGCATTTATAAATTCTCTTGCTTTTTCAAATGATTCATTCCCTTCTCTAAATGATAATTCAATCGCTTCAATTCTCCCTTCTGGTGTATCTGAAGTTCTTGCATCAACAATTCTTTGAGAAATTTTCATCCAATTATTTTTAGCATCTTCAAATTCATTAATAACTTCATCACTTATTTCATGATGACCTATTTCTTTTACATTTCCCCATCTTTCATTTATTTGAGAAATATTTTCTTCGTAATCAGCTAACAAACTTTTATAAGTTTCACTGCCGACATTTGAAAAAATCATTGTTCTTTGGGAAACCAAAGCTTGCTGCATATCTCTATCAATTTGAATAATTAAATCAAGACTTGGAAGATCTCCCTCAGCAATATTTTTTAAATTTTTATTTATAGTTGACATATTATATATACCAACACCACCCACAAATAATATGAGGACAATAAAAACTGCAAATACCAGTGAAATCTTTTGATTGACCTTAAGATTTTTTATTTTTTTATACATTTCCAAACCCCAAAGATTTATTTCCCAAACTATTTAAACTTGCCATAATCTATGCCAAAAGTTACAGCACCAATTGTTTTGTTATTTTCAAAAACCGGAACTGAAACTTGAATTAAATATGTTTGCGTACTTTCATCGAAAGTAGTTTTTCCATAATGAATTTTTCCGCTACCATTATTAAAACATCTAACAAACTTATCTTCGTCACCTTGCCAATAATCACTTGTTTTATTTGTCATTGCTACATTTGCACCTTTATTATCCATAACAAAAGCTTCAACAATAAAATTATTTTCTTTGCGAAGATTCTTTAAATATTGCGAACAATCATTGTTTAATATATTATTCATAAAATCATCTAATCCTGAAGTTGCCGTCCACTTTTTATCTAACTCTTTAATCTTTTCTAGTGAAATATTTTTCGCATTTTGTTCATGAACAGATGCTACAATTTGTTGTGATGAAGCCCAATTCACTAATTTTGATTTAGCTAAATTGATAATAGATGCTGGTGTTTCTTGTGAAAAATTAATGGAAGAAAAGAAAATTGTTAATAGTAAAATTTCAATAAAAAGAAATCTTTTATTCTTCATTTTTCCCCCGGATAAATATTTTTTTAAAAATCTTTGATTATAGGATAATTCAAATTCACTAAAAGTATTATCGTAAGAATTTTCTTTAGATTTAGAAAATTATTTCGATTTGGTTTTAGAATGGGATATTGAATGAAATAAATATTATAACAAGTTTGGATATTTTGGTGAGATTTAATTCATCTTTTTGGAATTTATTATTTAGATTTAAATTTTTCTATTTATCATCCTTTCTTGACCTAATTTAATAGTAATTCAAATACAATGTAATAAATCAAACTTTTTTTTCTTATTCTTTATTATAAATAACTGGTGTTCTAAATTTCCACTCTTGCCATAACTTTTCATCAGTCACCAACTTTGCCATAAAATGACTTACATTTATTCTGCTTGTCTTGCCTGGATTAAAAATAGGACTCCTTTTTGTCTCATTAACAACTTCATAAGGACTTTCCTTCTCATCATCTATTAGTCCGTCGGGTCTAACAGCAACCCAATCAATATTGCCTTTTGTGCCAACTTTGTTTATCAGATAATTTGCAGCCGACATATTATCTCTGTGGGGCGGTAGTAATAATTCTAATAATGAAAATACTATCTTTTCTCCAAAAGTATTTTTCTCTCCAATGTTTTTATTTGTGTAAGCTGTTGTACTCATTAATATTAACTTTTTATTTTGATTTAATGATTCAATTACTTTAACAACTTTTTCAACTGTATTTGAAACTAATTTGTGTGGCGGACCAAAAATACCTTTTATATTTATGTTGTGACCAAGACAGCATATAACTGAATCACAGTCTTTTAGTAGCTCTTTAATTTTTGCAGAATCGAAGTCATAAATTTTTCCTTTTATTATTTCAATTTGCTTATTATCTAAAATACTTAAAGGAATAATCGCAGTTTCTCTCACAACAATTTTAACATTAATATTCCTTTTTATAAGTTGTTGAACAACCAATTTCCCGGTAGCTCCGCTTGCTCCTAAAACTAATGTCTTCATGTTAATCTCTAATTTTTAATTTAATATTTTCTTAATTTTCCTTTTAAAAAAATCTACTGCACTTAATCTCACTGCATCGAAAGGCGGGTAGGTTTTCTTGTTATGTATTAAAAAACTATTTCTTCTACCCTTTTTAAAAATGAAAATATTTTGAATTATTTGAAAACCTATTTCTCGTATTTTAAAAAATCTCCATCAATAATTAACAGTTTTACTCCATTCTCTGAAATTGATTTATGCGAACTTAAATTATCCGAAACAACATATGTCATTCCTTTTGTCAATAATATCCTTTCACCATTTTTAGACTCGGTTAGAAATTCACCATCCAAACAATGTACAATATGACCTTTTTCACACCAATGATCAGCAATATATCCTTTTGTATATTCTACTAATCTAATTCTTATACCATCAAATTGTTTTGTTTGCCAAAATGCAAAACCAGAAGTTCCTTCATAATCTATTTTTGCTATTTCTGCCCAATTTATTATTTCAAATGGAATATTAGAATTAGTCATTTTCAATTCCTTTTTTATTTGTTTTATCAAACTCAGTTATGGTAGGAACGTCAGTTGCCTAACGTCCCCCACACAGATCCCGGCGTGCAATTTTCCTGCACCGGGCTCTTCAGTGATACTCGCTTCCGCTTTCAGCAGTTCGAGTGAAATATA
>JBGSKB010000223.1:0-16961 GCA_041741395.1 Melioribacteraceae bacterium | reverse complement strand
AGCTCTTCCGGGAAAAGTTGCTGTAGAAGGAATTGCTGAAATTAATCACCAGAAAGTATTTGTACTAAATTTAATTCAAGCAAGAAATCCTGATTGGGTTAAAAAACCATTTTTTGCTGAATATGATGAAAACGCAACTTGGTATTTGGATTTAATTCCCGCATTTAATGATTCTGAGTTTTTCTTTGATGAAGAATTAGCAAACTATATTTCCGAAAAACAAGAAAGATTTATAGAAAATTATGTAAAATAATTAGAAAAGCCCAGCTTAATAAAATAGTTGGGCTTTTAGTTTATAAAACACAATAAATTAACCACTTACAACTTCCATAAAAGGGTCAATTTCTCGTTTCAGTAAATTTTCTATTGCAACTAAAGTTCCTTGAATTGCACTTGGACAAGTTCCGCAAGCGCCTTGATATCTAATTGTTAAAGTTTTTTCATGTAAATCTAAAACTTGCAAACCGCCGCCATCACCAGCAAGAGCCGGTCTTACTCTTTTATCAAGTAAATCATTTATTTGTTTTAGAAGTTCAGTATCATTTGCAGCAGATGAATTCTCAGATTCTTGAGGAATTAAATCTTTATTAAAATTTTTGATAAGATTTACAAAGGGCATTTGAATTTTTCCCCAACTTATATTTGGTTCTTTTTCAATTGTTATAAATCTATCCATGTAAAAAACAGAAACAACTCCGGGTAATTCAAAAATTTCCTTTGCAAGAGGATCATTATTTGCTTCTTCTTTGCTTTTAAAACTTCTTGTTTCTCTATTCAAAAGTTTTTCACTTAATATAAATTTCAAAGCTTGGGGATTTGGTGTTAAATCAACATCTTTTACCATCAGCATGGATTTTTTCCTTATTTTTTTCAATTCACAATTAATTGTATCAAAAAAGAAATTACTTTTCAAGAGCATTTCTTTACACAAGAGATACTTTTAAATATGTGAATTTCAATTTTGTGAAACTTCATATAAATATTATTGTAGAATTTTAATCAAAATTTTTGTTTAAATGAAATTTTAGAGAATCAATAAACTTTTTTGGCGAAATAAAATCACCCAGTTTAAATTTTAATTTTGTTATTCTATTTCATTTAAAAATTGATTAGTTTTTAACAAAATTACAAAAAGAATAAAGGTTTAATTATGCAAAGTAACTTTAGAACTTTTTTATTAATGATGGCTCTGACACTTCTTTTTATTTGGATTGGCGGAATTGTTGGAGGCCAAAGTGGAGCAATAATTGCGTTAGTAATTGCTGCCGGAATGAATTTTTACAGCTACTGGTTTAGTGATAAAATGGTTTTAAGCAGATATAAGGCAAATGAAATTGGTCCAGAGCATCCAAGTGGACTTTATCAACTTGTTGAAAAATTAGCTAACAATGCCGAATTACCCATGCCAAAAGTTTATATTACTCCGGAACAAACACCAAATGCATTTGCAACCGGAAGAAATCCCCAACATTCAGCAGTAGCCGCAACCGAAGGAATTTTAAGATTATTATCGAAAGATGAACTTGAAGGAGTAATGGCTCACGAACTTGCACATGTTAAACATCGTGATATTTTGACAAGCGCAATTGCTGCAACTTTTGCCGGAGCTTTAGCGACATTAGGACAGATTGCACATTTTAGTTCTGATAGAAGAGAAAATCCTATGGCTGGTTTAATTATGATGATTTTAGCTCCCATAGCTGGAATGGTAATTAGAATGGCGATTTCACGAGTAAGAGAATTTGCCGCTGATAAAGGCGGAGCTGAAATTTCCGGCAAACCATTGGGATTAGCAACTGCTCTTTATAAATTACAAAATGGAGTTCAACAAATTCCAATGAGAACCGGGAGAGCTTCAGATTCACACATGTTTATTATAAATCCATTTTTTGGTGGAATGCAAAAGTTATTTTCTACACATCCTTCAACGGAAGAAAGAATTAAAAGATTAGAAGAAATTGCCGGACAAAGAATATTAAACAATTAACAGAGAGGTGTATAATGTCAAACATAAGTTCTGGAGCAATAAAAGTAATAGAAATAATCGGAATTTCAGAAAAAAGTTTTGATGATGCTGTAAATCAAGCTGTAAAAAAGGCATCACAATCCGTTAAAGGAATTACCGGTGTCGAAGTAATTAAACACAGTGCAAAAGTTGAAGATGGAAAAATTATTCAATATAAAGCTAATGTAAAATTGGCTTTTGCTGTGGATTAAATCTAAAATACAATTAATTGTTGTCATTGTTTTAACAGTGGCAACAATTTTTTAATCAAATTTACAATTCTTTGTTTTTGAACCTTTAGTTTAAAATTTAAATTTTTCTGTTCAAATTAGCAAAATATCAGCAACCAACTTTCCGATAAAGTATCAAAGTCCAAATATTATAAGAAAATAATAAGTCATTTAACGAAATTTAACCAATTTTGTAAGTCAATAACCGTTTTTTGCAAAATTATTTTAGTTAAAAACTTGACAAAATAAAATTTTATTATATCTTTGCAGATAGAAATCTAAATAATTAAGGCAATTTTTAAATTTTAATGAATATAATTTAGTTATTTTTATCAAATAGGAGTATAAAATGAAGAAAGTGGAAGCAATAATAAGACCCGGCAAATTGGATAGTTTACATACTGCTCTCCAAGAAGAAGGGTTTGCAGGAATTACTGTAACAGAAGTTAGAGGTTATGGCAGACAAAAAGGCCATAAAGAAATTTACAGAGGTTCGGAATATAATCTTGAATTCGTTCCTAAAGTAAAGGTTGAGCTTATATGTTCTGATGATGCTGTTGAGAAAGCCATACAAATAATAATAGAAAAAAGCAAAACCGGAAAAATTGGAGATGGCAAAATTTTTATCATTCCAATTGAAGATGCAATCAGAATTAGAACTGAAGAATCTGGTGAATCAGCATTATAAAAATTTAAAATTTTGAATAATAATATTTAATTAAAAAAGAGGTTTTATTTATGGAAAACAAAGTAATATTAGATACTATCTGGGTTCTTATAACTGGTATGCTTATCTTTTTTATGAATCTTGGATTTGCAATGGTTGAATCTGGATTTGCAAGAAGTAAAAACGCAGTAAATATTCTTTCAAAAAACTTTATTGTATTTGCTGTTTCATCTCTTGCCTTTTGGGCAATTGGCTGGGGAATTATGTTTGGAAACGGGAATGATTTTTTTGGTTTAAGTGGAATATTTGGATTGAATGGTGCGGATAATAGTCCTGCAACCGGAGATGCTTATCAAGGTGTTTATTCTGCAATGAGTTGGGCTACAGTTCCTCTTCTTGCAAAGTTTTTCTTCCAATTGGTTTTTGCTGGTACTGCTGCAACTATTGTTTCTGGTGCTGTTGCAGAAAGAATAAAATATTTATCATTTATAGTTTTTTCGTTTGTATTAGTTGCATTTCTTTATCCAGTAACCGGTCATTGGATTTGGGGCGGCGGTTGGTTAGCAAAATTAGGATTTTGGGATTTTGCCGGTTCAACAGTTGTTCATTCGGTTGGAGGATGGGCAGCACTTGCAGGAGTTTTAGTTTTAGGACCAAGAATTGGAAAATATAGCGGCGGAAAAATTCATGCAATTCCTGGACATAATATGACCTCTGCAACAATTGGAGTTATGGTTCTTTGGTTAGGGTGGTTTGGTTTTAATCCCGGCAGCACAATGGCTGCTGATCCTGAAGCAATTTCCAGAATTATTATTACAACAAACAGTGCAGCAATTGCTGGAATTTTAGTTTCCACTGCTGTTGCATGGATTGTACTTGGCAAACCCGATTTAAGTATGACTATTAACGGTTGTCTTGCCGGACTTGTTGCTGTTACGGCACCATGTGCATATATCAGCGTAGAAAGCTCATTATTAATTGGAGCAATTGCTGGTGGACTTGTTGTTTATGCAGTTATATTTTTTGATAAAATGAAATTGGATGATCCAGTAGGTGCTTTAGCTGTTCATTTAGCAAACGGTGTATTTGGAACCTTAGCTGTTGGTTTATTTGCAGAAGATCGTTTTATGCCAAATACAACTGGAAATGGTTTATTATTTGGAGGTGGTTTTACATTGTTTGGTAACCAAATAATTGGAGTTTTGGCAGTAGGTGCTTTTACCTTTGGTGTTTCATTTATTGTATGGCAAATTATTAAAACTACGATGGGAATTAGAGTTGGTGAAGTTGAAGAAATGGAAGGATTGGATATAGGTGAACATGGAATTGAAGCATATCCGGATTTTGAAAAAATAGTATAAATAAATATCATAAGATAATTTAATTATTGTCACCAATTTTTCGGTGACAAATTATAAAATATTCAAATTCATTTATAATTTCTTGGAGAAAATATGAAATCAGTAAAAAATACATTTTTTGTAATTATAATTTTATCGGTGTTGACAAATAATTTAATTTCACAAACTTCTTTATCCGGCGGAGCAGATTTTGTAAGCAGATACCTTTGGCGTGGCATTGATTTTGGGAATTCATTTAGTGTGCAACCATCTGTTGCACTTGCTGCCGGAAATTTTGAAATAGGTTTTTGGGGTTCATATCCTTTTACAAATACCTCAAGTGGAAGTGAAGAAATGGATTTATATGCAAGCTATACAGTTTCGGATTTTTCACTTTTGTTCACGGACTATTATTTTCCCCAAAGTGGTAGAAAATATGGAAGTTATAAAAATGAAGGTGGCGCGCATACTCTTGAAGTCGGTTTAGGATATGGAGGATCGGAAAGCTTTCCACTTTCTGTTGCGGCATTTGTAAATGTTATGAATGATCCAGATAACACAATTTATTTTGAAGTAGGATATTCAACAACAATTAGTGAAGTCGGTTTGGGAGTTTTTGTTGGCGGAACCCCCGGCGGAGATAATGCATTTTATGGAACAACTGAATTTAATTTGATCAACATTGGATTAAAAGCTTCGAAAGATATTAAAATTACAGAGGATTTTTCATTGCCAGTTTTTAGCAGTTATATTGTAAATCCAAACACAGAAATTGGACATTTACTTTTTGGGTTTAGTTTAGGAATGTAAAAAATTAAATTTTTGCCAATCAATAAAATCCCGGAAATTAAGATTAGAACACTTTAAATTTTCGGGATTTTTTATAATTTTTAATATTTTTAGTACTTAATAAATGATGCAAGATTGAAATTCTTTTTAATAAAATAAGGCAATAATAAAAAAGAACATACAATTAAATTGGATAAATTTTAAAAAATGTTTGGTTTTTGAAAAATTTCCAAATTAATATGTTGTAATTATTCAAAAAAATTTTATCTTTTTGGGTTAATAAAACTTCATTTATCTAGAGAGGTTGATCCCTCAACATTTGAAGTAATTTTATCTTACATTCTAATGATCTTAGAATTGTAAATAAGAATGAATAAACTACCTATCGATTACCGATTTATTTTAAAGATAAATTTTAGGAAAGAAAATGAACGGACAAAATATTATGCCTGGAAAGCAAGGATTATATAGCCCTGATTTTGAACACGAAAGCTGCGGTGTTGGTTTTGTTGCAAATGTTAAAGGCAATAAAACTCATGATATTGTTACAAACGGAATTGAAATTCTTGAAAATCTAAAACATAGAGGTGCAGTTGGCGGAGATTCTAAAACCGGTGACGGTGCCGGAATAATGATTCAAATTCCGGATGCATTTATGCGTCGAGCATGTCATAATCTTGATATTGAACTTCCTAAAGAAGGAGATTATGGAGTTGGATTAGTATTTCTTCCTACAATTGCTGAGGATAGACATAAAGTTGAAGGAATTATTGAAAAAATTACCATAGATGAAAATCAAAATTTTTTGGGATTAAGAGACGTTCCTTACAATGACTCTGAAATTGGTAAAGTTGCGCTTTCAGTAATGCCGGTAATGAAACAAATTTTAATCGGCAGAAGCGAGCAAACTCCAATAGAAGAATTTGAAAAAAGACTTTTGATTATAAGGAAAAGAATTGGTTTAAAAATTAGAGCAACAGATCTTTCTCAAAAAAATTACTTTTATATCTGTAGTTTATCATCAAAAACTCTTGTATATAAAGGTC
Source organism: Melioribacteraceae bacterium (assembly GCA_041741395.1). GTDB lineage: Bacteria > Bacteroidota > Ignavibacteria > Ignavibacteriales > Melioribacteraceae. The sequence continues at coordinate 10,884 of JBGSKB010000223.1, read as the reverse complement.
AGCTAATGGCCGAACAATTAAAAGGATTTTTCCCGGATTTGTCGGAACCAGATTTTGTTTCAGCACTTGCTTTAGTTCATTCAAGATACAGCACTAATACATTTCCCACTTGGGCATTGGCTCATCCATACAGACTAATAGCTCATAATGGAGAAATTAATACTTTAATGGGAAATAAAAATTGGTTTAACACAAGAGAGAAGCAATTTACGAGTAAAATCTTTGGTGATGAATTAAGTAAAATTATGCCGCTTTTAGCTCCAAGCAAAAGTGATTCTGCTGCATTTGATAATGTGTTGGAAGTGCTTGTTGCATCTGGCCGTTCGCTTCCACATGCAATAATGATGATGATTCCAGAGGCTTTTTCCGGTGATAAAAATATGCCGGATTATAAAAAAGCTTTTTATGAATATCACTCGGCATTAATAGAACCTTGGGATGGACCGGCAGCAATTTCATTTACTGATGGAAGATATATTGGTTCTGTTTTAGATAGAAATGGTTTACGTCCATTGCGATATTGGATTACAAAAGATTACAAAGTTATTATGGCATCAGAATCGGGAACTTTAAATATTACTCCAGCAGATATAATTAGGAAAGGAAGATTGCAGCCGGGCAAATTATTTTTGGTTGATACACAAGAAGGAAAAATTTTACGGAATAAAGAAATCAAAAAAGAAATTTGTAATCAGCAGAATTATACTCAGTGGCTTAAAGAAAATTTAATTCACATTGATGATCTTCCTGAATTAAAAAACAAATTTGTTCCAAGTAAAGTTGCAATAAAAACAAAACAAAAAATTTTCGGTTATACTTTAGAAGATTTAAAATTTATCATAAAACCCATGGCTATTGATGGAAAAGAAGCTTTAGGTTCAATGGGTGCTGATACTCCACTTGCAATTCTTAGCAAAAAGCCGCAATTACTATTTAATTATTTTAAGCAACTTTTTGCTCAAGTTACAAATCCACCAATTGATGCAATTCGCGAAGAAATAATAATGAGCGAACAAGTTATGTTGGGTCCGGAAAAAAACTTGCTTGAAGAAACTCCCGAACATTGCAAAAGATTAAAATTAGAGAAACCAGTTTTATTAAATGAACAGCTTTGGAAAATTAAAGAATTAGATAAAGATAATTTACGTGCAGAATATATTGCAACAATTTATCCTAAAGGAAAAGTTGGCGGTTTGGAAAGAGCTTTGTCAGATGTGTTTATCAAAACTGATAAAGCAATTGAAAATGGTAAATCATTAATTATTCTTTCTGATAGATATTCTGATGAAAATAATATTCCAATTCCAAGTTTATTGGTTTGTTCCGGATTGCATCATCATTTAATCAAAAAGGGAACACGAACAAAAGTCAGTATTATTATAGAAACCGGTGAAGCAAGAGAAGTTCATCATTTTGCTATGCTAATTGGATATGGAGCAAATGCAATAAATCCATATTTGGTTTTTGAAAGTTTAGAAGAGCTGATTAAAAATAATGAGCTAAACGGAATTTCGTTTGAAAAAGCACAAAAAAATTATTTAAAAGCAATTTCACTTGGATTGTATAAAGTCATTTCCAAAATGGGAATATCAACAATTCAATCATATTGCGGTGCGCAAATATTTGAAGCAGTTGGTTTGCAAGATGAATTAATTGAAAAATATTTTACTGGAACAGTTTCCCGTCTTGGCGGTTTAGGTATTGATATGATAGAAAAAGAAGTGAATTTAAGACATGCAGCCGCAATGAAAATTTCTGAGAATAATGAAGATGATATTTTAGATGAAGGTGGATTTTACAGCTGGAGAGCAGAAGGCGAAAATCATCAATGGAATCCCGAAACAATTTCACTTTTACAGCACGCAGTTAGAAGTAATGATTATAGCATTTATAAAAAATATTCAGATATAGTAAATGATACTGAGAAAAATTATGGATTGATCCGTTCTTACTTGAAATTTAAGGAGAGAAAAAGTATTCCAATTGAAGAAGTTGAACCGGTGGAAAATATTGTAAAAAGATTTGCAACGGGCGCAATGAGTTATGGATCAATTTCAAAAGAAGCACATGAAACTTTAGCAATTGCGATGAATAAAATGGGCGGATTTTCAAATACCGGCGAGGGCGGGGAAGATCCCGAACGATACACTATTGATGAAAATGGGAATCTAAAAAGAAGCAGAATAAAACAAATTGCTCAAGGAAGATTTGGTGTAACAATTGAATATTTGGTAAACGCTGATCAACTTCAAATTAAAATGGCTCAAGGTGCAAAACCTGGTGAAGGTGGACAATTACCCGGAGAAAAAGTTAGTAAGGAAATTGCAAAAACCCGACATACAACTCCAGGTGTTGGTTTGATTTCACCACCTCCGCATCATGATATTTATTCAATTGAAGATTTAGCTCAATTAATTTATGATTTAAAAAAATCAAACCCCGAAGCACAAGTAAGTGTTAAACTTGTATCAGAAGCTGGAGTTGGAACAGTTGCAGCCGGCGTTTCAAAAGGGAAAGCAGATCATCTTTTAATCAGCGGATATGAAGGCGGAACAGGAGCTTCGCCTTTAACTTCAATCAAACATGCCGGATTGCCAATGGAATTAGGCATTGCAGAAACTCAGCAAGTATTAGTTCTAAATGATTTAAGAAGAAGAATAAGAATTCAAGTTGATGGACAACTTAAAAGTGGAAGAGATGTTGTTATTGCAGCAATTCTTGGCGCAGATGAATTTGGTTTTGCAACATCTGCATTAATTTCTATGGGTTGCATAATGCTAAGAAAATGTCATCTAAATACTTGCTCGGTTGGTATTGCAACTCAAGATCCAAATTTAAGGAATGAATTTAAAGGCAAACCAGAGCATGTAATTAATTATTTTATGTTTATTGCTCAAGAAGTTAGAGAAATTATGGCTCAACTTGGTGTAAAAACTTTTGATGAACTAATCGGCAAAACTGAATATTTAGAAAAGAGACTTAAGATTGATCACTGGAAAGCAAAGTATATTGATTTAAGAAGTGTTCTTCACAAAACAGATGTTCCAATAAAAATGAAAGTTCATCATTCCGATGTACAAAAGCATAATCTTGAACGATCATTGGATAACAAATTAATTGAGTCTTGTAAAAAAGCAATCCAGAAACAAATTCCCGTAAGATTTAGCTGCGAAATTAATAACGGTAACCGAACAGTTGGAACAATGCTTAGTTCAAGAATTGCAAAAAAATATGGTTTAAAAGGATTACCGGAAGATACAATTCAAATTGATTTTGAAGGTTCAGCTGGACAAAGTTTTGGTGCATTTTTAAGTAAAGGTGTAACATTCTTTTTAGAAGGCGATGCAAATGATTATGTGGGTAAAGGACTTTCCGGGGGTAAGCTAATTATAAAACCTCAAGAAGATTCATTACTAATTCCGGAAGAAAATATAATTGTTGGAAATGTTGTGATGTACGGTGCAATCTCCGGAGATGTTTTTATAAACGGAAAAGCCGGCGAAAGATTTGCAGTTAGAAATAGCGGCGCAAATGTTGTTGTTGAAGGAATTGGCGACCATGGATGTGAGTATATGACTGGCGGACGAGTTGTTGTACTTGGCAAAACCGGAAGAAATTTTGCAGCCGGAATGAGCGGCGGCATTGCGTATATCTGGGATGTTGAAAATAATTTCAGAAATCTTTGTAATATGGAAATGGTTGATTTGTTCGGCGTAGATTCGCAAGAAGATAAAGATGATGTACGAAATTTAATAATTAAACATTATCAGTATACAAAAAGTGGATTAGCTAAAAAAGTTTTAGATAATTGGATTGAAGTTCAGCCGCAATTTATTAAAGTATTCCCAAAAGATTATCAAAAAGTTTTAGCAAAGTTGCAAGAAGAAAATAAAGTTGAAGAATTATTAGTTGAAAGCAAAGGTTAAAAATCAATAAGATCATTTTTCTTATTAGATTAGATTTAAGAATGAATGGAAGATAAAAAGTTCGTAAAATAAAAAGGTTTCAAAATGGGCGAAGTAAAAGGATTTATTAATTATAAAAGAAATGATTTTCACAAACAAGAAGTTAGTGAAAGAATAAATCATTGGAATGAATTTTTGATTCCTCTTTCTGAAGAGGATTTGAAATTACAAGGCGCGCGCTGCATGGATTGCGGAATTCCGTTTTGTCAATCCGGATGCCCAATTAATAATATTATTCCGGATTGGAATGATTTAGTTTATAAAAATAAATGGAAAGAAGCATATTACAGATTATCAAGAACAAATAATTTTCCGGAATTTACCGGGAGAATTTGCCCAGCTCCTTGTGAAAATTCATGTACGCTTGCAATTAACAAGGACGCTGTAACAATAAAAAATATTGAATTATCAATAATTGAAAAAGCTTTTGAAGAAGGTTGGATACAACCCAATATTCAAAAAGTACCAAGTGGAAAAAAAGTTGCAATAGTTGGTTCGGGTCCAGCCGGACTTGCATGTGCGGATCAATTAAATAAATCTTCTCATGCAGTTACAGTATTTGAAAAAAATGAATTTATTGGCGGATTATTGACTCTTGGAATTCCGAATTTTAAACTCGATAAATCTGTTGTTCAAAGACGAATTAAACTAATGGAAACCGAAGGTGTAATTTTTAAAACAAAAACAGAAATTGGAAAAGATATTTTGTTATCGGAATTAATTGAGCAATTTGATGCAGTAGTTTTAGCCGGCGGAGCAGAGCAACCAAGAAATCTTCCCGTTGAAGGAAGAAATTTAAATGGAATTTATTTTGCAATGGATTATCTTGCTCAACAAAATAGGATTAATTTAGGTCAATCTTTTAATGGAAATAAAATTAATGCCGAAGGAAAAAATGTTGTAGTAATTGGAGGAGGCGATACTGGCTCTGATTGTATTGGAACCGCAAAACGACAAGGTGCAAAATCTGTAATAAATCTTGAATTATTATCACAGCCTCCAACAGAAAGAAATCCCGATAATCCTTGGCCGCAGTGGGCATTTATTGAAAGAACCTCTTCATCGCTTGAAGAAGGTGCTGAAAGAATTTATAGTGTTTTGACAAAGAGATTTTCCGGAAAAAATAATAAAGTAGAAAAACTTCATTTAGTGAAGTTAAAATTTGGAGATAAAAATCCGGCAACAGGAATCAGAAGCATGAATGAAATTTCCGGTTCTGAATTTACAATTGATGTTGATTTAGTATTGCTGGCAATGGGTTTTACCGGACCAGTAAAAAATAAATTAATTACTGAACTTGATATTGAGTTAGACGAACGAAGTAATATAAAAACTGACGAACACAGAATGACAAACATTCCAGGTATTTTTGCCGCTGGAGATATGAGAAGAGGACAGTCTTTAGTTGTTTGGGCAATTAACGAAGGTAGAAAAACCGCAGAAAGTGTAGATAAGTATATTACTGCATAACAATTTGATTTATTTTTTTCTTAATCCTAATCTTACTCTTAATCTAAGTCGTTATTGTAATTTTAGACTATGATTAAGATTAAGAAAACGTAAATTACAAATTAAATTACAAAGTTATTACGTGTGCACTTAAATATAAGACGTAAAACGAATGGTTTTTGTAATAATAAACGGTTGTAAGAAGTTTATTAAATTTGCGGCTAATTGATTTTCAAAGGCGGACCAACAACATACATATCATTATCTGAAAATATTTTTTTAACTTCTTCCTCAGCCGGCTTGTGATCCAAAGTTGCCATTGTAACAAAAAAGTTTTCTAATTTTCCGGCAGGCTGTAACGTTACTATCATTTTCCCTTTTTCGGAAACTTGGGTCCATGCATGAGGGACTTTCCTTGGAAGAAAAATGCTATCACCAATTGTAAGATTATGTTTTTCTTCGCCAACTTGGAAATAGAAAGCTCCCTCAATAACATAAAATATTTCATCTTGTGAATTGTGAATATGCAAAGGAGTTCCTTTCCCTTGTGAAAGAGAAATTTGCTCAAAAATCGCCAAATCACCATTTGTATCACTGCCAGAAATTTTTATATCAAGAATATTTGAATTTACACTTTGCATTTTCATATGTCCATGAATTCTTCCTTCACCGGAATTAATTTTAAATCCTTTATCCTTTTTTATAATTGCATTTTTAATTTGTGAAAAAGATAGAATTGGACTTACAAATAATGCAAATATTGATGCGATAAATTTATTTCTTTTCATAATTTCCATTTTTGTGGGATTGTTAAAAATTTAAAAATCTTATTGCTATATCAATAATAAGACATTGTAGCGATTTTTTGTTTCTATTGCAAGTAATATTAATTTTAGTTTTTGGTGAGTGTATTCAAATAAAATTTGAATTAAAAAAATGCTAAATTTTATATTTATACTATCTTTTTTTTCACAAATTAAAAACCTTTGCAGATATTAAAATATCAGTTGTTAGAAACTCTAACTTTTTAAAAGTTTTTCAGCAATTACAATTGCGCTTTCTACCATTTTAGGACAAACTTTTTTAAATATTCCCTCATTTACTGCAACTTTGTATTCTTCTTCTTTTGCAATATCATAATCCAACAATGTTTTACATTCAATTGATCCATTTGCTTCTTTAAATTCTTTGAAAAACTGATTGACAAGATTATTCGTAAAATCTTTTCCAGTTGTGTTTTCTTGACAATCCTTTCCAAATTTATGGCCAATAGCCATAAGAGCTCCAGAAACAGCACCGCAGGTTAAACCATTTCTACCCATTCCGCTACCAAATGCTCCGACAACTTTTATAGCAGTTATTTTCTCAATTCCAATTTCGTTTGAAAGTGCCGAAAAAACTGCTTGCGCACAATTAAACCCATTTCCGAAAGTTGCTATTCCTTTTTCTTTGTTATCCATTCTACCAATCACTTATTTTTATTTATAGATATTTAGTATAATTTTTTAAAAACAGAAATAAAAATAATTAGTAATGCTAATTTTCATTAAAATTTGAATAAAACAATAATGAAAAACTTCTCAAAATGTTGATAAATATATTACTGTTTTAATTTTGTTTTATTTTTTTAATGATATAATAATAAACTAAAATTACACATAAAATTAATCCAATAGTTGCCGGAATTATTATTATTGTTGCAGAATTTCCGGCATTTAGTAAACTCCAGATAATTTTACTGACTGCAATTAATACTAAAATCAGAATTCCCAAAAGTAAACTGTGTTTCCAAAATGCAAAACCTAATAATAAAAATGAAATTGGAACAGTCAGCGCGAAAAATAATTTTTCAAAATTCCATTGTGAAAAAAGCCAATTTTTTTCAAATTCTAAAAAAATTATAATTTGCTGATTTGTACTTTCTGGTTTGCCGAACCAAATCATACTTGTAAAAAGTAAAAATATTGTAATTGAAATTCCCAACAAATTTTTTTTATATGAGAAATAACAAAACGGAATTAAGAACAAGGGACGAATATACCAACTTAGTTGATTTTGATGCCTTTCAAATGCCCATTCTAAAAAAGACTGCGATGAAAATAATAGGATTATAAAAATTATTGTTGTTGCAAAGAAAAATATAGATAATGATTTATTGTATTTTATATAAGTCAAGGAAGGATTTTAACCAATATTTCTTTGTTGTAAAATTCACCAAAACGTGAAATTGCTTTTTCGAGTATTATAATTTGCCTTCTTGAAAGTTTATTGAAAAATTCAAATTCAGTTTGGATATTTTTTTTATTGATTGTCCTTTTCCAAAAACCAATAATTTGATTATTATAAATTACTGCATTCTTATATGATAAATCTACTTTTATGTTTTTTGAATTTGTATACTGAAAAAGTGAATCGCGATACTTGTAACCAAAAATCATTTCATCATAAAGTGGAAGAAGTATAAATTCGTTCTTTAATTTTATTTGAGCGGATTCAATTGAGAAATAATATTCAAAATTATCTAAAACAAAATTTCGCAGATTATTTTTATTTATTTCAATTCCTTTTTTACAATCTGTAATTGTTAAACCGGACCAAGTCGAAAAATCGTAAATAGTTGCTGGTCCGCGACTTACAAAATATCTTTTTGTAAGTTCTTTCAAAGCTTCATCTTTTTCTAATTTAAATGAATTTTTACATCTTTCATCAATAAGCGCATAAGTTTGATTCTTTCCTTTTGGTTTTCCGCTGCAAATAATTCCGCAAAGTTCTGTATTCATTAAAATGTAAGGCAATCTTTGTTCATCAGTATTTATCTTCTTTTGATTTAACAAATCACGAATTTCATTTCTAGTTAATTCGTTTCCGCCGGATAATATTTTTTCAATTATTAAATTACAATTTTTTAAGATTTTTATATCAAGCTCAAGCTGATTATATCTTGATAAGTTTATTTGTTGTACTCTAGGAGCAGTTAACATTAACAACCATTTAATATCTTTTGAGTTTACCAAATGCCAAGTTGGTCTGAGTAAATGTGTACGAACAATTTTGCCAGAATTTATTTCAGCTTCAATTTCATCATCGGTTAAAGGCGGAATTCTTAAACCAATTCCCCATTTTGTTTGAATATATTCTTGACTTTGAATTGCAGCAAAATAATCAACTAATTTTTCTGCATCAGTAAAATTTGAATCAATTAATTGTTGATTTAAAATTCTTAATGATGCAATTTCAGAATGATTCATAAAACACTAATTTTAAATTATATATTTATATCAATAATTTAATAAATTCTTTTAATCCATCTGAATAATTTCCACTTCGTCCGGAACATTGAAAAGCAAAACACAACCATTTTTTGAATAAACCGAATGTTTGAAATTTTTTGGAGTATACAAATAATCTCTCGCAAAAAGTTCTGTATCATTAAAAAATACAGAACCTTCCAAAACAAAAACTTCTTCTCCACCCGGATGATTGTGGTATGGATATTTTGCTCCAGCATCAAACTTTAATAAAAAACTTGGCGGTCTTTTTGTTGTTTCATCAAATCGTAAAACTTTGACATAAATTCCGGTTGTATTTATTCCATTTTCGTACAATGGTTTCCATTCAGTTTTATTAGTGTTTACAATGTAATCTTTCATATTTATACTTGACATTTTTTCTCCTTTCTTTCTTGTAAAACTATTTGAAGAGTTTTGAATTTAGAATAGACAATCTTAAGAAAAGAATGTAAAATTTAAATATGAAATTTCTTTTGATAATTTTGCGGAGAAAGTTTTGTTTGTTTTTTGAAAAAGTTTGAAAAATAAAAAGGGTCGTTAAAGCCAAGCCGGAAGGCAGTTTCCTTAACATTTAGATTTTCATAAATTAATAATCTTTGAGCTTCGGAAGTAATTAATCCGTAAATAATATTTTGTGCAGTTTTTCCGGCGAACTTTTTTGATAACTCATTTAACTTCAATTCTGTAGTTTTTAATTTATTTGCAATTTCACATAATTGTAAATTGTTATCAAAATTAGCGCGCACAAATTCAAGAAATTTGAGAAATAAAGCGTCTGGTTTCCATATTTCATACCCACTTTCAATTCTTGCGCGATTAGTTTCAATTAAAATTAATTTTAATTTGCAGTGAACAGATGTGTGATATTGAAAAGGTTGAATAACAAGTTCTTGAGAAATTTCCCTAAAATAATTTTCAACAATTTTATTGTTAGAAATTTTATTTATCTCATTCAAATCAAAATGGCAGAAAAGTCCGTTTTGAAAAATCAATTCAACATCAGCATCGTCTTTTATGAAAAAATGATAAGTAAAATCAAGAACAAAACCTTTTACATTTTGAATACTTTTTACAAAATGAAATTGTCCCGAAGTTATTGTTATTATATCATTGGCATGAAGTGTAAAATCTTTATCATCAATTTTTATTTGTAAACTTCCTGAAGTTACAAATATTATTAAATATTTTTTCACTCTTCGCGGAAGTGTTAATTCAATAGCTTCATTTATTTTTTTAATAGAAATCATTTATTTACAAATTCTTTAATTGGAATATCATCAATAAAGATATTCTTTAAAACAGCATTTCCATTTTTTATTGCAACTAATGCATAAGTAATTTTGTTTGTATCAGCTAAAGATTTATTATATGAAGTTTCAGCTTTACCGGCTTTGGTTTCTTCCATGTAGAATCTATCAAAAGGATAATTAATTGTAAGCTTGTTAGAAAATATGGAAACAATTTTTGCTTTAACAAAATTATTATTGTTTTGGATAAATTTCATTGATACGGATTTTATTTTTGCAAAACCATTTTTATCATTTTCTAAAATTAAAAAAACAGTTTCACCAATTTTCCAATTTTTTTCATTTTCAATTTCAATAATATTTTCTTTGTATTGAAGAAAAATATATTTCCCTCTAAATGGATCAATTGGATCGATAGGTGCAGTTCTAAATTTAAATTCTTTCCCAGTTGAAAGAACATCTTCGTTATCATAAATCATTTTTGCGGGAACAAATAATTGAATTATTACAACAAGAAAAAAAATAGTAAATAATATTTTTTTATTTTTCATCTAATTTTCTCTTTTTCAAAATCCAATAATTTGCAGAAAAAAATCCAATTCCCACAATTATAAAAATTATTCCGCGAGTAATAAATGTTAAATCTGAATCAAAAAATCTGCATGTAATTAATGCTGTAATAATTAGCAAACCGTAATTTAAAATTCCTAAATGATTTTGCTTTATACCTTGTTTTATTGTAATTATTCCGATTGCTAAAACTAAAAGATTAATAAAAATTACAGAAATTGATAAATGAATTCCGATGAAAAAAATTACGATAAATAAAATTAAAGAATAATAAACCGGATTTATTTCATTTGCAGATTTCACCTTTGAATTTTTAATTAGTAAACCAATTGCTAAAAGTGAAATCAACATTGATACAAGAAA